>JADZBY010000385.1 GCA_020851855.1 Anaerolineae bacterium | reverse complement strand
GGATGAAATTGAACAGCCACGACAGGCTGGCCAGCGCCGTGGCCAGCCCGGCAAAGCGCAGGATCGTCTCGGTCGCCGGATCGGCTTGCAGCGCATCCAGACCACGCGAGATGACGACGGGCAGCGCCGTGCTGGCCAACGACGTGATCACGATCATGACTGCCACGGCGATCATCTTGCGCCGGTGCGGGCGGAAATAGCGGACGATGCGCGCCACCAGCTCACGGTCGTTGTACTTACGGTCGTACTTCTCGGCGTCGAGTCCGTCAAACAGGAAGCCCATGAGTGTCCTTCCTCAGCTCAAGCCGTTTGCGCCGCTGTGGCCGCGCCGTCTGTCGCGGGGGCCTCAAGCGGCGGCAGCGCCACGTCGTAGCGGGCGAAGATGCGCCGGTAATGCGGCGAGCGGCGCAGCAGATCATCGTGTGCGCCCGACGCGACAAGCTGGCCCTGGTCGATGACCAGGATCAGGTCCGCCCAGCGAATCTGCGACAGGCGGTGCGTGATCAGGATCGTCGTGCGGCCCTGCTGCGCGCGTCGAATGGCCTTCTGAATCTCGTCCTCAGTGGCGCTGTCGATGGCGCTCGTCGAGTCATCCAGGATCAGGATGCGTGGGTCGCTCAGGAAGGCGCGCGCCAGCGCCAACCGCTGCCGCTGCCCGCCGGAGAGCGTCACGCCGCGCTCGCCGATCTTCGTCGCGTAGCCCTCTTTGAAGCTCATGATGAAGTCGTGCGCCTGGGCCTCTTTCGCGGCGCGCTCGATGTCGGCCATCGTCGCTTCGGGGAAGCCAAACGCGATGTTCTGGGCGATGGTGCGCGAGAACAGGAACACGTCCTGCTCGATCTTCGAGATCTGCGAGCGCAGCGAGTCGAGGCTCCAGGCGCGCACGTCGATGCCGTCGATCAGCACCCGGCCATAGGTGGCATCGTAGGTGCGGTTGATCAGCTGGCTGAGCGTGCTCTTGCCAGAGCCGGTCTGGCCCACCAGCGCGACCGTCTGGCCGGGCCGGATGTGGAACGAGACACGGTCCAGCACGCGGGTGCGGTTATACGAGAAGGTGACGTTTTCAAAGTGGATATCGCCCTGCACCGTGCCGCGATGGCCGGACGGGTTCTCGTCCAGGTCCGTCTCGGATTGCAGGATGCGCAGGATGCGCCGCGCGCCCGCTACGCCCGCCTGCACCAGCGAGATGGTGAAGATCGTGGCGAAGGTCGGCCAGCGCAACACGCCGATGATGCCCATGAAAGCCACGATGTCCGCGATCTGGATGTCGCCGCGCTGGTAGAGCAGCATGGCGTGCAGGAAGGACAGGCCATAGGCGATGCCGAACAGCAAGAGCGGCAGGTAACGCGCTTCGATGTAGCCCTGCTTGACGAAGAAGTCGCGGTACAGGTGCGCCGAGAGCCGGAACTTGCGCCGCTCAAAGGCTTCCTGCGCGCTGGCCTTCACCACCTCGATGCCGGAGATCGTCTCTTCCAGCCCGGCGTTCATCTTGCCGAACTGGTCGCGCTGGCGGCGCACAATCGGATCGAGCCGCCGCACGTAGCGCGTCACGGCGATGATGTAGGACAGCACAAACAGGATGGGCACAAACAGCAGTTCCGTGCGCAACGACGCCACGTACAGCAGCGGGATGGCGATGCCCACGAATGTCTCGATGGTGATGGCCACGCCGGGGTTCATCATGCCGTTGAGCTGCTGCACGTCGTCGGTGGCGCGCGCCATGATGTCGCCCACGCGCTGCTGGCTGTGAAAGGACTGGCTCTTGCCGAGCAGGTTACGGTACAGCTCTTCGCGGGCGTCCACTTCAAGCCGCTGGGCGATAGTCTCCACGGACAGTGTGCCGATCAGGTTGCACAGGCCGTCCAGCGCCAGGATGCCCAGGATGGCCAGCGCGATGCCTGGCAGGATGTCCGCGCCGGTCGGTTCGAGCACGCCTTGCACCGCCTTGCCGACGAGCACCTGTGCGCCGGTGTAACAGCTGTACGCCGCGATGTACAGCAGCACGGTGACGAGGAAGAACCACTTGTAGCGAAGCACATGAGAGACGATCCACCGGCCTGCACCGGTCTGCGTGTACTGATAGGCGTTCTGTACCGTGAACTCGCTCTTCGACACGCGGCCCTCCCTGGCTACCGTGGCGGCGTACAACCAACGGTCCGGATGCTACTGGTCATGATGCAGTTGTCGGCGTCGATGGGGATACGAACATGGGTTCGTATGAACCGGCGTATCATAGCACGGAATCACTGTGAGTTCAACCGCGAAACAACACCCTGGCCTACACCCTCACCCACGCGGAGATGGGCCACCTGGGCGATTGTCAGCAGCCCAGAACCCCGGTAAGGTGAACGTATCCGGACGATCCGGTGATGTCGTGGTAGGAATGGAACACGGAACACGGTGTGTAGAGCGAGGTGAAGGATGGGGATGGGAAAACTTGCCAACCAGGATCAGACGATGGGCGAGCGCATGGCCGCCTGCATTGACGACTGCCAGGAATGTTACGGGGTGTGCCTGCAAACGGTGGTGTACTGCCTGAACACGGGCGGAAAACACGCCGAGCAATCGCACATCACCATGCTGCTCGACTGCGCGAAGATCTGCCAGACGAGCGCCGATTTCATGCTGCGCAGCTCGCCCATGCACACCCGCACCTGCGCCACGTGCGCCGAGATTTGCGAGATGTGCGCCGAAGACTGCGAGCGCTTTGAGAACGACGGCCAGATGGCGGCCTGCGCCGAAATCTGCCGCCGCTGCGCCCAGTCGTGCCGCGAGATGGCGACCATGGCGCACTAGACCCTGTTGGGTAGGGGCGCGTCGTGACGCGCCCGCCGTGCGGATTGGGTCAGGTATCCGGGCGGCTCGCGAGCCGCCCCTACCGTAATATGCCGGGTGGGAGAGCGTCGTGACGCGCCCGCCGTAATGCTCTGCGCTTGATTCTCAAGAATACGTGGCCCTTCTAGCGCGCCCGCTGCCGCAACCCCAGCGCCGAGCGGTCGCTGATCCACGGCGCGTACGGGGCCATCGTCAGCGCCGCCAGCGAAAGCAGCACCCGGTCATAGTTCACGCGCCACCCGGCGAAGTCTTCCCAGCACTGCTGCCGGTCGGGCTTGAGCGCGATCCCCACTGCCAGCAGGTCATCATACACCTGGTCGAACTCGGCCTGCGAGATGCTGACCGGATCGTTCCTGCCCGGGTTTGGGTCATAGGCGATCTGGAAGTAGTCCGCGATCTTTCGCAGCGCGAGGTAACCGGCCCGGATGCAAATCTCTGCATTGACCTCGCGCTTGATGTCCAGCGTGGACGCCACCAGCGCGGCGGCGTCCAGCACCGTGCCCGCCGCCGTGATCCACGAGCGTGAGGCTTGCGGCGAGCGGAAAAAGACCAGCGCCACCAGCGACGTGTGCGTTTCCTCAAGCTCGGCAAACCACTGCTCCCACACCGGCCAGATGTCGTGCAGGCGCTCCAGGCGTTCCAAGCGCTGCATCCGCTCGATCATCTGAACGGCGGACGGCGGCGACCCGGCCCGCACTTCGAGCAGCGCGACGAGCGTCTCACGCCTCGAAAACGCGCCGTACATGGTCGGGATGTACGCGATCAACACGGCGATCACGGTCAGCCCGATGGTCGCCTCGGTGAACATGATCGCCGTGATCAGCAGGCTGCTGTTTGCGGACATCACGCCCAGCGTCAGCAGCGACGATCCGCTCAGCTCGAAAGACGCCGTGAAGTCCCCATAGCCCAGGCTCAGGTAGATGAGCGTGTAGCCGACGCTGATCAGCGCCAGGTAGACCGGCGGCAGGACGAGCAACAGCACCGGGGCATAAAAGGCCATCAGCCGGTCGCGCTGTTCGTACGTCTCGACTCCGCGCAGATGCAATACGCCCCGGAACAGCCCCAACAGCGCCCGCGCCACGGCGGTAACGATGCCATCGCGGGCGCTGCGCGGCAGCACGAACGTCTGCACCATCGAGCGCAGCGACACGTAGACGAGCGCCAGACCGAGTGGAATCAGGATCAGCGGCGCGGCGTTCACAGCGCCGCGCCTGACACGGATAGCAGCCAGCGCCAGCCCCACAGCGCCAGCATACCCAGGATGATCGTCAGCAGCACGTTGCGCGTCCGCCACGCGACGAGCGCGCTGATGATGCCCGCCACGAGGTAATCATTCGTCAGGCGCAAATCCAGCGTGCCGTCGGGCAACACCCACGAGGGCACGATGATGGCGGCCAGCACGGCGGGCGGCACGTACTTGAGCGCGCGGAAGACCGGCTCCGGCAGCGGGATTCTGCCCAGAAGCGCCAGCACCGGGTAGCGCACCCCAAACGTGACCAGCGCCATGCCCGCCACGAGCAGGAACTCATTCATGGGCCACCGCCTCGGCTTGCGATTCCGGTTCCGGCTTCGGCTCCGGCTCGCCGCTGACCGGCTTTATCTGCGCCTCACTGATCACGCCCGCCGCAACGCCCAGCAGCGCGGCGATGATCAGGCCGATCCTGCCCGGCAGCGGGTAGAACAGCACCGCGCTCACCCCGCCCACCAGCGCGGCGAAAGCCATCGGGCGTGTGCGCAGGAGCGGCACGAGCATCCCGGTGAACGTTGCCAGCGCGGCGAAGTCCAGGCCCAGGCCCATCACCTGTTCCGCCGGGACCGCCTGGCCCATCCGCAGCCCGATATACGTCCACAGCTGCCAGTTGGTGTACATGAACACCGCCGAGCCGAGGAAATACCAGTGTTTGTAGCGCGACGGATCGGGCTGGCTAAAGCGCCGCGCCGCCACGACAAACGACTCGTCGGTCAGCCAGAAGCCCAGCGGGATCAGCCAGCGCTGGGGCAGGCCCTTCAGGTGCGGCGCGAGGGTGGCGCTGTACAGGGCGTGCCGCAAATTCACGATGAAGGTCGTCAGCACGATGATCCCGATGCCCGCGCCGCTCGCCACCAGCCCGGCAGCGATGAACTGAGATGACCCGGCGAACACGAACAGCGACATGGCCATCGCGCCCGATGGCGACAGGCCGCTCGTCACCGCCAGCGCGCCGAAAATCAGCCCGAAGGGAGCCGCGCCGACTTCCAGCGGGAGCGTGTCGCGCACCCCGGCCCAGAACTCTGCGCGGCGCGTGCCCTGCGACCGGCCCACGCCCGCGCCTGCCACCCTGTCTTTCATGACTTGTCCACGCTCTCAGAGGCTGTTACTGTCAGGCTCATCGTCGAAGAAGGCGTCGTCGAAGCCATCGGGGCCGAAGAGATCGTCGAAGGGTGATGGCTCGTCCGCCGGGCGCAGCGATTGGTCAATCCAAGCCACCGTGCGGCGCAGGCGGCGGTTGAATTTCGCCTGGTCGCCCAGTTCAATGTCCAGCGCCACGGCCTGCAACATGCGCGACACGCGCTGGTAGGCTTCGATGACCTGTGCGTCGCAGCCCGGCGGGAAATCCACGTCCAGATTGGGCCGCGCGGCAAGGTATATCGCCGTACTAAACGTGCCCATCGTGTACCGCTCCACGCTCGACGGGTCAATCGCGACGCGCCAGTGCACTTCGGTTTCCAGGGCAAACTGTTCGAGCAAGTTCTGCCGCACGTGCCGCCATGCGCCGATGGCGATCTGTATCTCCCACTCGTCGCCGTCTTCGAGCAGCGTATCAAAGCCGCGCACGAACATCGCCATTTCGAGGATGGCGTCGAGCAAGACGTGCGGCTCTTCGGCAAATAGCGCCAACTCGCCCGTTTCGATGTTGAAGGTGAACGGATCGTCGAGCGGCGACACGTCCGGGCGGTTCAGGTGGTCGATGTACAGCACAAACGAGCGCTCGTGCAGGCCGAGCGCCTCGCGAATGGCCGCCTCGTATTCGGTCCCGCGCGCTCCGAAGGCGTCAAGCAGGGCGTCGACCGAGGCGCTATCTCGTTTGTCGACCAGAAAGTTGGTCCTGGACATAAGCAAACACCCCGTGCGGTAAAATGCCGCACCAGAGCGGGCGATTCATGCGTAGGCACGGCGCTGAGTGATGCTCTGAACTGGATGCGTCACCACGGTGCGGCGTTGTAGGGCGGTGTTGTAGGGGCGGCTCGCGAGCCGCCCGGAACCCCGGTCCGCTCCAATTACTCAAACATCATGCGTGCAGCGCGCTTCAGCACGCGGCCATTATAACGGCTATGCGGCTTCGGCACGAGCCTGCACCCCCGCGCCGTCATCCTGCGTATAGCATTTTGTGCGAGATCACACCACGTTGAAAGGTGCTCAACTTCCATGTCCGACGAGACAACTGCCGAATCGGGGAAAAAATTCGCCGCAAGCCTGCCGCGCATCGCCGTCAATCTGGCCCACATGGCGCTGCTTTCCCTTGCCATTCGCGACCTGCGCAAGCGCCCCGACGATGAGATCAACGGCAACAAGCGCCTGTGGTACGGCATCGTCTTCATCCAGCTTATCGGCCCTATCGCCTACTTCACCATTGGCCGGAAACGTGAGGCTGCCGCGCTGCCCACGCCCGCGCCGGACGTTGAGATGGTGGACACCGCCCGGCTCGCAGAGGCGTGAACGTGGCGCTGCGGGTTGCCCTGATCAGCGCTGCGCCCGTCACCGCGCACGGCTGGGGCCGCTACACGCGCGATCTCATGCGGGCGCTGGCCGCCCAGGGGCTATCCCTGACCCTCATCACGGCGCAGCACGCCGAGCCAGACTCGGCGCTGCCCGTGTCGGAGTGGCGCGCCATCCTGCCCCCGCTGACGCCCGCGCCGCGCTTGCTGACGGCGCGGCTCTTGGCGGCGTGGCCGGGCGTCCGGCGGGCGGTGCGTGGCCACGACGTTGTGCACGTCATCGCCGAGCCGTATGCGTTGCTGCTGGCCGGGTCAAGGCTGCCGCTGGCTGTGACCGCTCACGGGACCTACGTGCCGCTGACCATGCGCCGCCCGGTTCTTGGCCTGGTGTATCGCCGCGTATACCGCCGTGCGCACCTGATCGCGGCGAGCAGCTTTACCGGGGCGCAGGTGCGGACCGCGCTGCCCAATGCGCGCCTGACGGTCATCCCCAACGGCGTGCACCCGGACCGTTTCCAGCACCCGCCGGCGACATTGCCCGAAAAGTACGGCCCCACGGTGCTCGCCGTCGGGCAGGTGAAAGCGCGCAAGGGTTATCACGTGCTCATCGAGGCGATGCGCGCCGTGTGCGATGCGTTGCCCGGTGCACAAGCGCTCATCGTCGGCGACTCCAGCATCGAGCCGGAGTACACGGCGGCGGTGCATGGCCTGATCGCGCAGCGCCGGCTGGATGATAGCGTCCACATACTGGGCCGAGTCCCCGACGAGGCGCTGCTGGGCTGGTATCACACGGCGGATGTGTTTGCCCTGCCCTCGCTCAATGCGGGCGGGCGCTTCGAAGGCTTCGGGCTGGCTTACCTTGAGGCCAGCGCGGCGGGGCTGCCGGTCATTGGCACGCGCGATTGTGGGGCGGAAGACGCCATCCTGGACGGCGAAACCGGTTACCTCATCCCGCAGAACGATCCGGCGGCGCTCGCCGAGCGCATCCTGACGCTGTTACGCGATGCGGACCTGCGCGCACGGCTGGGCCGGGCCGGGACTGCGTTCGCCGCGACGCAAACCTGGGATCGTGTCGCGGAGCGGGTGATCGCGCTGTACCGCGCTATAGCTCCGTGACGATCACGTCCGGGTGAATGCGCTCGGCGTCTTCCATGCGGCAATCCGCCGTGCCCTCGGTCAGCGTCACCGCCGCGCTGACCGCCCCGGCCCACTGGAGCGCGGCGGGCCAGTCGTCGCCCTGGTCGAGCCGCCAGACGAGCGCCGCCGACACCGAATCGCCCGCGCCCGCCGCATTGACCGCCTGCTGCTGCGGCGCGATGGCGTGGTACGTGCGCTCCCCGGCCAGCGCCAGAATGCCATCCTTGCCGAGCGTCATCACATAGTTGTGCAGGTTGTTGTCGCGAAACATGGCCCGCGCGGCGGCGATCAGCTCGTCGCGGGCAGCAGCCTGAACCCCGAACGTCGAGCAGAACTCGGCGCGGTTGCTCTTGAGGATGGTGGGCCGCACTCTGGCAGCTTCGGCCAGGGCCGGGCCGGTAGTATCGACGAGCACCGGCACGCCCGCCTGGTGCGCCAGCCCGGCCACGTCCGCAAAAAAGCGCGGCGACATGTCCGGCGCGAGCGAACCGGCGGCTACGCACCAGCGCGCGTCCCCCAGGTGCGCCCGCACCTTCGCGACGAGCGCGTCCAGGTGGTGCGGCTTCACGTCCAGCGCCCCGGTGATGATGTGGCTGTGCCGACCGAGCGCCGTTTCCGAGATGACAAAGGCGGTGCGCGTCTCGCCGTCCGTCCACACCAGATCGGTGAGCATCCCGTATTGCTCCAACAAGCGGTGCAGCAGTTCGCCCGTCAGCCCGGCGACGAGGCCCACCGCCATGGTGGTCTGTCCCAGCGCGCGAAAAACGACCGACGTATCGAAGCCTTTGCCGCCCACACTCGTGGTGTAGCGGTTGGTGCGCATCACGGTTTCCGGCTCGAAGCGGTCGATGAATACGACGCGATCCAGCGCAGAGTTGCCGGTGACTGTCAGGAACATGGATGTGCCGCTCCAGGGTGGCCAGTGACAGGGATGGCTGCAACAAACCGATTGGGCGCGCGATGAGGTGAAGCGAGCCGCTCCACGCGCGACCGGAGCGATTCTAGCACGGAACCTGCGCCTGTCGAAGACCGGCCTGGGACATCAGGCTGGGCCATCAGCGCTGCGGCGCTGGCGTGGCGTGTTCCCGCTGGCCGATGCGCCGCTCCGTCCCCGCCCGCAGCCGTTCGATGTTCTGCCGGTGCTGGAAGAAGAGCATCAGCAGCATGGCCAGCACGTACAGCGCGTACACCGGCGGCATCCCGAACGTGCCGAGCGCGATTCCGCCCAGCGCCATGCCCGCCGCGATCACGCCCGTGGTCAGCACCGAAAACGAGACGTAGCGCGTCGCGTACAGCAGGACCACGAACGAGGCCAGCGGTACGACGATGAGCAGCGGCCACCCGCCAAAGAGCACCAGCCATGTGCCCGCAGAGCAGGCCGCGCCTTTTCCGCCCCGCAGTGTTCCGGTCAGCAGCAGCACGAACACCGACCAGTTATGCCCGATAATGGCCGCCACAGCGCCGACGACGCTCGCCGCGTCCGGGCTGTCGGGCGCGAGGGCGCGGGCGATGAACACGGCGGTCACGGCCTTGAGCACATCCACCAATGCGACGGCGGCGGCCCATCTGAGGCCGAGAGTGCGCAATACGTTCGTCGCGCCCATGTTGCCGCTGCCGACCTTCAAAATGTTGATGCCGTTCAGACGCCCGATGACGTAGGCGGTCGGAATCGCGCCCAGCCCGTAGGCGATTAATGCCACAAGAATAAGTTGGCCCACCATGCCGCTATTCTCCAAAGGCGTGCGTATAGAATCTGTCCGTCTCTCTGAGTGTAACCCGAATGCGGGTCGGATGTTACGCGGGACAGGCCCCATTCACCGCCTCGAAAAAAGAACCGGCCCACGCAGGGCGCTGCATGGGCCGGTTTGTTGCATGTTTTGATCGCTGAGGCGGGATTAGAAGTCCATCCCACCGCCGCCGGGCGGCATGGGCGCAGCCTTCTCAGGCTCTTTGATATCCGAGACGAGCGCTTCCGTGGTCAGGATCATGCCCGCGATGCTCGCCGCATTTTCCAGCGCGCCGCGCGTGACCTTGGCCGGGTCGATGATGCCCGCCTCGATCATGTCGCCGTAGCGGCCCGACAGCACGTCGTAGCCGACATTCTTGCTTTCCTGGCGCTGCTGTTCCATGCGCACGGACTGGACGATGACCGCACCGTCCTGGCCGGCATTGGCCGCGATCTTGCGCATGGGCGCTTCGAGGGCGCGGCGCAAAATCTGGACGCCGGTGTTCTCATCGTCGTATTCCAGCTTGATGCTGTCCAGGGCGGAGATCGCGTTGATCAGGGCCACGCCGCCGCCGGGCACGATGCCTTCCTCGACCGCCGCACGAGTGGCGCTCAGGGCGTCCTCAACGCGGTGCTTCTTCTCCTTCAGCTCGACCTCGGTGGCCGCGCCGACGCGGATAACCGCGACGCCGCCCGCCAGCTTGGCCAGGCGCTCCTGGAGCTTCTCACGGTCATAGTCGCTCGTGGTGCGGTCGATCTCGACCTTGATCTCGCTGATGCGGGCCTTGATCGCCTTTTCCTCGCCCTGACCGTCGATGATCGTCGTGTTGTCCTTGTCCGAGATGATCTTGCTGGCGCGGCCCAAGTCGTTGATCGAGACGGTTTCGAGCTTGCGGCCCGTCTCTTCGCTGATGACCTGTCCGCCGGTCAGCACGGCGATGTCGTTGAGCATGGCCTTGCGGCGATCACCGAAGCCGGGAGCCTTGACGGCCAGCAGGTTCAGCATACCGCGCAGCTTATTCAGCACCAGCGTGGCCAGCGCCTCGCCGTCCACGTCCTCGGCAATGATCACCAGGGAGCGGCGGCCAACCTGGACCAGCTTTTCCAGGATGGGCACGATGTCCTGCGCCGCGCTGATCTTCTTGTCGTAGATCAGGATGTACGGGTCTTCGAGGACCGCTTCCATCGTGTCGGTCTGGGTAATGAAATAGGCGCTGATGTAGCCGCGGTCGAACTGCATACCCTCGACGTACTCGGTTTCGAACTCGAGGCCCTTGCTCTCTTCGACCGTGATCACGCCGTCTTTGCCGACCTTGTCCATCACGTCGGCGATCAGGTTGCCGATGGCCGTATCCTGGGCGGAAATGGCGGCCACCGAGGCGATCTCTTCCTTCTTCTCAATCGGCACCGCCATCTCGCGGATGAGCTTGGCAACCCCTTCCGTCGCCGCGTCAATGCCGCGCTTCAGAAGCATCGGGTTGGCCCCCGCCGCCACGTTCTTCAGGCCCTCGTTCACGATGGTCTGGGCCAGCACCGTGGCCGTGGTCGTGCCGTCGCCGGCGATGTCGTTGGTCTTGGTCGCGGCTTCCTTGAGAAGCTGCGCGCCCATGTTCTCAAACGGGTCCTCAAGCTCGACTTCCTTAGCGACCGTCACGCCGTCGTGCGTGACCGTGGGCGCGCCGAACTTCTTGTCGAGCGCCACATTGCGACCCTTCGGGCCGAGCGTGGTGGACACCGACTCCGCAAGCTTATCCACACCGCGCTTCAGGCTGCGGCGCGCTTCTTCACCGAAAACAATCTGCTTGGCCATGGTGGTTCAATCCCTCTGCTTGTCTTCTTGCTTAGTTCTCAACAACCGCCAGAATATCGCTTTCCTTCAGGATCAAGAGCTTCTTGCCCTCGATCTTGATCTCGGTCCCGGCGTACTTGGCGTACAGCACGGTATCGTTGACCTTGACGTCCATGGCGATCAGCTTGCCATCTTCGTCGCGGCGGCCCGGACCGGCGGCAATGATTTTGCCCTGCTGCGGCTTCTCTTTGGCGGTTTCGGGCAGAAGAATGCCGCCCTGCGTCACCTCGTCACCTTCTGACGGCTCGACAATCACGCGGTCGGCCAGAGGGCGCATCTTGATGGTCATGAGTCGTTACCTCCTGGTGATGCTTCCCACATCAAGCGGGCTTTTAGCACTCTCAGACCGAGAGTGCTAACGTTGACTAGAGTGTATAGAGTAGCAGGATGCCTGTCAAGGGCTTTTTAGCACTCAACAAGTGAGAGTGCTAGAAATCTAAGGGGAATCTTACGCGCTGGCTCAAGAACGGGCGGCGTGCGGTTGGGCGACCGCCTTCGGCCCGTCAAGCGCCGCCGCGGCGTGCGGAGTATAATCATGTGTGGAAAGCGTCGGGCGCCGGACCATTCCATCGCAGGCGGCGAGAACGCCCCCACGCCAAAACGCCAGACTGAACGCCACGCTGGGCAGCGCCGGGCCGCCCGATCTGCCAGCGTGGCGCGGGCATTACAGCAGCGTTGAGTCCAATCTAGACACCAGGGAGTCGGCGTCAATGGTCTACGTCCTTACGGTCGATGATGAAGTCGAAGTGCTCGGAACGCTCGCACGGGCGCTCGGTCGCGAAGGCTATGAGCTTGCGCAGGCGACATCCGGGCAGGAAGCATGGCACAAGATCATCACCCGCCGCCCGGACCTGGTCATCCTGGACATCACCATGCCGGGCATGGACGGCCTGACGCTGTGCCGCCAGTTGCGCAGCGACCCACGTTTTGTGGAATTGCTCGTCCTGTTCCTGACGGCGCACGGCAAAACAGACGATGTGGTCAACGGCCTGGATGCGGGCGGCGACGATTACGTCACGAAGCCCTTCGAGCTGGCCGAATTGACGGCCCGCGTCCGGGCGCTGTTGCGGCGGGCGGCGCGCGATGAGGTCCAGCACCCGATTATCGAACTGGGGCCGGTGCGCCTCGATTCAGACACGTATCGCGTCACCCTGAACGGGCGTGACATTCAGTTAACCGCGACCGAACACCGCCTGTTGCGCTTCCTGATGGAGCATCCCAACCAGGCCCATTCGCCCCAGCGCCTGCTGGAAGCCGTGTGGGATTACCCGCCGCAGACCGGCGACCCGGACCTGGTGCGCGCGCACGTGCGCAACCTTCGGGCCAAGCTTGAGGAAGACCCGAACAGCCCAAAGGTCATCCGCACCATTCACGGCGTGGGTTATATGGTCGCTACGTGAACGGATGAGCGTCGGCGGCGGTGCAATTTCACACAAGTTTCACACGGAGTTTAGGCCAGAAGGCGCTCAAGTCACCTATACTAGTCATCAGTTGCGCGTAACCTTTTTCGGTTTTCGCGTTGCGCCGTCAACTGAGGCAGTCATGGCGACCATCTTGATCATCGGCAAAGACCCTGTACTGAGCAGCGCCGTCCAACAAGCCCTGGCGGTAGAGCCACACACCTTCCGCTTCTCCGAATCGCTCGACCGCTTGCCCTACCTCGCCGCCGGCGACGTTCCCGCGCTGCTGGTGGTTGACCTGATGAGCTTTGGGCCGGACGTGGCGAGCGTCATCCTTCGAATCCGGAGCGCCAGCGCGCTGGAACGTGTGCCGATGCTGTGCCTGGGGCGTGGCGAAACGGCCAGCATGGTTGCACAAATTCTGGATGCGGGCGGCGACGACTACTTGCGCAAGCCGTTCGTACCGCGCGAAATTGCGGCCCGCGTGCGCGCGCTGTTGCGGCGCAGCACACGCAACGCCACAGCGCCCGGCCTGATCCTGGACGCCGATCATTACGCGGTCCAGATCAACGGGCAGCACGTGGCGCTCACCCCGACCGAGTTCGTGCTGCTGGAGACGCTGTGCCAGAGCGCGGGCGATCACCTGAGCGCCGAAGAGCTGCTGGAACGGGTGTGGCATTACCCGCCGGGGCGCGGCGATCCGGCCCTGGTGCGTAACCATGTGCGCAACCTGCGGCGAAAGCTGGAGCGCGACCCGAACCGGCCTCGTATCGTCACATCCAGCCACGGACGCGGTTATACCATTAGCGCGGAGCTGCTGCGGCGGTAGGGATCGGCAGAAAGGGCCATAGCGCGCCTTCCGCCGATCTCCCCGCTCCCGGCGCGGTCACTCTATCGTCACCGCACCGTCACCGCACCGTCACCATCGAGCCTTTGTCGCCTTTTTCGATCTCGATGCGCGCGGGGAATGCGTCGCGCAGCTCGTCGATGTGCGTCACGACGAGGACCAGATCGAAGTCGTCGCGGATGGCGTTGATGGCCTCGACCAATCGCTCGCGCCCGGCGCTGTCCTGCGAGCCGAAGCCTTCATCGATGACGAGCGTCTGCAATCTGGCCCCGGCGCGGCGCGCAAGGAACTGGCTCAGGGCGATGCGCAGCGCGAAGTTGATGCGGAATCCCTCGCCGCCGCTGAACAGATCATAGTCGCGCGTGCCCAGTTCGTCGCTGATCAAGATGTCGAGCGTCTCGATCATGCCATCGCCGCTGCGTTTCGCCCGCTGCGTATCGAGCCGGACGTGCATCCGGCCATCGGTCATGCGCGCCAACAGCTCGTTGGTCTGCGCTTCAAGCTCCGGGATGGCCGCCTCGATGATCATGGCCGGGACGCCGTTCTTGCCGAAAGCGTCTCGCAGCCGGGTGTAAAGCGTCTTGTCCTCGCTCGCCCGCTCGCGGCGCACCATCAGCTCTTCTTTGTGGCGGCGTCCGTCCTCGATGGCCTTCAATTCTTGTTGAACCTTTATCAGGCGCTCGTGCGTGCGGCGCTCCACGTCGCGCAGGCGGCGTACTTCGGCCTGGATGCGCTCCGCTTCTTTGGCGTGCGCCGTCAACTCCACCATCAGCCTATCAAGTTCGGCAAGGCGCACCTCTTCGGCGGCGCGCTGCTCGGCATACCGCCCGGCGCGCGCCGCGATGTTCTCCAACGCGCCCTGCACGTCGTGGAAGGATTGGAGCGCCACGTGCAATTGCCGCGCCTGCTCGTCAAAGCTGCGCAGCCGCCTCACGGCGTCGCGCACGGCCTTGTGTTCGTCCCGATCGTAATCGAGCGCGGCGATGTGCTCCCCCCGCAGGGCGATTTCGCGCCGCACGTCGGCTGCAAAGTCCTTTGCCTCGATCTGCTGCCGCAGCACGGCTAGCGCCGCGTCGTCCTGTTCGAGCTTGCGCAGGGCGGCGTGCGCTTTATCCAGTGTCGCGAGCGCACGGCCTTCGATGGATTTGAGCCGGCCCTCGTCGCGCAGCATCTTGTCGATGCTCGATAGCTCGGCGGCGAGTCGCGCCTTCTCGGCGTCAATCTCCTTGAGGCGCGCCTGGTTCGCTTCGAGGCTCTGGCGGCGCTCCACGCCTTGCGCGGTGACTTTCTCGCTCAGATCGGCGCGCTGATCCTCGTTGAGCGGCCCGTTGCACACCGGGCAGCGGGCTTCCTGCGCGCTTTGGAGCATCTTCAGGCGTTGGCGAAGCTCCTTGATCTCGGCGTCGAGAGACTTGTTGCGCTCGCCCAGGCTGATCGCCTCGCTCTCCAGGTTGCGCTGCGCTTCCTGAAGCCGCTCGCGGCGGGCGCGCTGCGCGTCGAGGCCGTCGAGTTCGGCGCGGGTGCGTTTCAGTTCCGCGTCGAGGGCCTCGATCTGCGCCGCCTCACGCTCCGAGTCGCGGATGGCCTTTTCCAGGCTGGCCGCTTCTTGTTCCAACCGGGCGCTCTCGCGCTCAAGCTGGGCATTCAGCGCCGCCAGCCCGCGTTCCAGGTCGCTGTATTGCGCCGCCAGATCGTCAAGCGCTTCCTGACGGGCGCGCGCCGCCTGAAGCTGCCCTTCGCCCGCCTCGATCTGCTCACGGTGGGCGATCAGCTTCTCGTAGTCGCGCAGACGGCCCTCGGCGTCGGCCCGTTCGCGCTCCAGGTCCGCCATCTCCTGTTGAATCTCGGTCAGGCGGCGCTGGGCGTCGTCGCGTTGGCGGCGCGCCGCCTGAAGTTGCGCCGAAATCTCGGCCACGGCGGCGTACCGCGCTTCGGCTTCTTCGCGGGCTTTCTGCGCCTGTTCGGTGACCTGCTCGGCCTCGGCCAGCGCGCGCCGCTGTTCCGGCTCACGCGCTTCGGCATCCTCGTAACGCTTGATGTCGCGTTGCAGGTCTTGGAGTTCGTTCTCTACATCGAGAAGTTGCGCTTTGGCCTGTTCTTCGAGCTTCTGCCAGCGCGCCAGGCCCAGGATTTCTGCGAGCAAGGCTTTGCGCTGGGCGGGAGTCGACGCCGTGAACGAGTCGGCGTGCCCTTGCCGGACAAAGGCGGAATTGACGAACGTATCGTAGTCGAGCCGCAGCAGATCGTTGATCTTCTGCTCCGTGTCGCGGATGGTCGGCTCGCTGATCGAGGCAAAACACTGCTGCTGCGGGTCCCAGATGGCGAGATCGAGCGTGCTGGCCTGGTTTCGCCGGCGGCGGGTATAGGCGCGCGTCACGCGGTACAGCGCCCCATCGTGCCGGAAGTCGAAGATGACGTGCATGTCTTCCTGGCCGATGTGGATCAGCTGGTGATTCTCGTTGGCGCGCGCCTTGCCCCACAAGGCCCAGGTCATCGCGTCCAAGAGGGCGGATTTCCCGGCCCCGTTCGGGCCAGTCAGGCAGGCCAGGTGCAGACCGTCAAACAGGACCGGGGCCGGCTCCTGGTAGGCGAGGAAGTTCTTCAGTTCAAGGCGGACCGGCTGCATGGCATTCTTCGCGTGGCACACTCAACGGGCGGACGGCAAGAAAGCAGGTCTTGAGTAAGATAACGATGGATGGCCACCGCCGGGATGCCCGCTCACCAGCCGTGTTCCAGGCGGGCGATGAGCCGCTCCGGCATTTCGGCGCGGCGCATCTTCTCCTGGGTAACGCGGATGGGGTAGGGCGTGCGGCGGTGCTCGAACACGTTCTTCTCGACTTCCAGAAGGGCATAGGCCGCGTCGGGGTTCGAGTCGCGCGGCTGGCCGACGCTGCCGGGATTCACGATCAGGCGGTGGCCGTTCAGCGGCACCGCATGGGCGTAATCGGGCTGGATAGCGTCCGTATCGCCCTTCTCGGAGATGAGCTTGTACACGACGGGCGTATGGGTGTGGCCGACCAGGCAATAGGGCGTCTCGAAGTGGGGGAAATTCAGCGCGGCGATGAGCGGGTCGAGGATGTACTCCCAGACCGGCTCGCGCGGGCTGCCGTGCGCCAGCGTGTACTGGCCGAGCACAAAGGTGGTGGGCAGCGCGTCCAGATAGGCGGTGTTCTCCGGCTT
>JADZBY010000384.1 GCA_020851855.1 Anaerolineae bacterium | reverse complement strand
GCCCAGATAAAAAAACGCGCCCCAACCTGTGTCATGGCTGGGGCGCGTTCCGTTCTACGCCTGGCTCAAGCGACCGCCTCTTCCTGGTCCGGTCCCGGCGCTACCGTTTGGGCGCGCATGGGGCCATGTACAGGAACCAGAACTTGTCTCGCGGATAGGCGTCCTGGACGGCGGGATCCCAGATGAACTCGCGCTGCTCGCCCAGGCGGCGGATCTGGCTGTCGATGCCGTACAGCGTGCTCGCCAGTTCCGGCGTCCAGACGCCGAGCTGCGTCGCCTCGTCTTTGAGCAGCTCGATCATGACCCGCTTTTCCATGGCGGACGGGCAGTCGGGCGTGAGGCGGTGCGGGTTTTCTTCGACTTCCTGCAAGAACTGGCGCAGGTGCACCATGCGGGACCGTAGCTCGTGCGCGATCTTCTTCTCGTAGTGCACGCGCCACTTTTCACGCACCTCGTCAAGCTGGCGGCGCGCATTCTCAGCAACCTGCCGCTGGGATTCCGGCAACCGGTCCGCCAGAATGTTCAGCCGCGCCAGACGCATGAGCAGACCGCCCAGGGTCAGGCGCGGCAGATCGCCGGGCAAGATGCCGAAAAGCTCGTCCTCGTAGATGTAAGGCGTCAGGCTAGACGCCATCGCTTCCACAGTGCGAACGTCGCGCGTCAGATCGACCTCAAAAACAGGATGAGTCGTGGTCACAATCCCACCTCCTTCATTCTGGGGCCGTTCTGGCGGCGCTCATCGTTTGTAGGTCTTGATCCCGATGTACGCCGGGCGGCCCTTGATTTCCTCGTACCGTTTGTCACCGTCTGCCCGCCACCATTCAACGATAAACTGCCCGTTCTCGTCCTGATAACTGACCGTGGGCACGAGCTGCAACACCTGCGACATCCCGGTCACCAGCGCGGAGTCTTCACGATCCGCCGTCATCTTGAACCAGGCATTGGGCATCCATTCGAAGGTCATCCGGATGCCGTCCCACACGCCCTCCATCTTGAAGGGCGGCTCGGCGCGCACGCAGTTCATGTAGATTGAGCCGAACCGGTTGGCCCACAGCGTGTGATTGACCCGCTCTTCGATGAGGTAGGGGCGGTGTTCCGGCTCGTTGTAGAACCAGGTGCGCGAGTTCGTCGCCATACGTCACTTCCTCCGCGTACAGTGTGCCTTCTCGTGTAGACCGTGTTCCAGTTATACACGTATCATACCTTAGCTCCGCCCGGATTGGAAGTCGGCGGCGAGGGGAATTGGGGACAAACGCATCGAGCCATCCTCACCCCCGTCCCCTTTCCATGCCCGCCGCCCCCAGACCACCCATTAAACGCAAGCGTTAATGGGGACCCGGTCGGGACCCCGGCGGGGTGGAGAGGGGGCAGGGGGTGAGGCGCATTGCCACGTTATGCTAAACTCTGACAGAGAAACCGGGTCAATTGGGCGTTATCACGGCCTGAAATCTGGAAGAGTGGGGTAACGGACGATGGATTTGCACGGCATACACCATGTGACGGCGGTGACGGGCGATGCGCCGGCCAATGTCGCGTTTTATACGCAGCTGCTCGGCCTGCGGCTGGTGAAAAAGAGCGTCAATCAGGACGACGTGAGCGCTTACCACCTGTTCTACGCGGACAAGCTCGGCTCGCCGGGCACGGACATGACCTTTTTCGACTGGCCACAGACGCCGCCCCACCAGCACGGCACGGACAGCATCGCCCGCACCTGGTTCCGCGTGAACGGACGCGCCGCGCTGGAATATTGGATCGAGCGCTTTGGGCGGGCGAACGTGCGGCATGGGGGCGTCGAGACGTTTGCCAACCGCACGCTGGTGCGCTTCGAGGACCCGGAAGGGCAACGATTGACGCTGGCCGACGATCAGGGCGCGTCCTTCGAGGGCGAAATCTGGGACGGCGCGGATGTCCCGGCGGAGTACGCGATCCGGGGCTTTTACGGCGTCACGCTGTCTGTGCCGCGAATGGCCCCGGTGGGCGAAATCCTGGTGCGCCTGCTGGGTATGGAAGCGCTGGCCAGCCATCCCGCGCTCGAAAATGACCGGGATCGGCTCACGACGTTCACCATGGACGGCGGCGGGCCGGGCCGCGAGGTGTGCGTGCTGGAACAGCCGGACGAGCGCCCGGCGCGGCTGGGGCACGGCGGCGTGCACCATGTCGCCTTCCGCCTGCGCGACGACGAGGAACAGCGCATCTGGGTGGATCGCCTGAATCGCGCGGGCGTGCGCCATTCGGGAATCATCGACCGTTATTACTTCAAGTCGGTCTACTTCCGCATCTCGGTGGGCATCCTGTTCGAGCTGGCGACGGACGGCCCCGGCTTCACCGCCGACGAGCCGCTGGCGTCGCTCGGTGAGCGGCTGGCGCTGCCGCCTTTCCTGGAGCCGCGCCGCGAGGAGATCGAGGCCGGACTGAAGCCGCTGCCCACGTCCAACGCCCGCTGAATGCGCTCAGCCCCCCATTTTGAGGCGTTCCGCGACCACTTTGTACAGAGTGCGTTTATACTTTGTGCATCAGGAACGCAATCGTCTCGCCATGGAAGGAGCTGAGCAGCATGGTCATGCGTTGTCCGCGCCCGGACTGCGGCGCGGAGCTGAGATTGGCAGAACGTCAGGGCGTTGAGATCGAGTACTGCCCTGTGTGTCGTGGTGTGTGGTTGGACCGGGGTGAATTGGACAAAATCATCGAGCGCTCGAACGCCTGGACGGCGGCCAACGAGGCGGATCTGGAGATGATGCGGCGCGATGCGGGGCGCGCGGAGCCGGAAAAGGCCAAACGCGACGCCTTCCGGGACGACCGGCGCGAGGGCCGCTTTGACCTGGACATCGACGCCGACCTCGGGGATCGCTACGAGCGCCGGGGCCGCGATTACCGCGACGATGACGACGATGACGATTACCGCTCGCGCGGCGATGCGCGCAGCCGGAAGAAGAAGGGTTTCCTGGGGGATCTGTTCGATATCTTCGATTGAGGCGGCCTCACCCCCTGGCCCCCTCTCCACGCGGAGTACCGCGTAGAGAGGGGGAATTACGGACCACGCCGGCGTTGTCCCTACACAATCGTAGGGACGAGGCCTGCCTCGTCCGCGCTTTCATGAGGTAATGCGGACCACGCCGGCGTGGTCCCTACACGACCGTAGGGACGAGACCTGTCTCGTCCGCGCTTTCACAGGGCGATGCGGACCACGCCGGCGTTGCCCCTACACGACCGTAGGGACGAGGCCTGTCTC
>JADZBY010000383.1 GCA_020851855.1 Anaerolineae bacterium | reverse complement strand
GAACGAGGCCTGCCTCGTCCGCAATGGGAAGAAGCAACCATGCCGTTAGGAAGGTCCAGGTCAACAAATGTAGGGACGAGGCCTGCCTCGTCCGCGACTGCAAAGGCAGGGTTGCCGCATCACTATCGTCTGGGCCGCCCCACGCTGAAGCATGGGGCTGAAGCTACCAAGCCCTACCGGGCTGAGGACGGCCTTCCAGCCCAAAGGGCTTTGTACATTCAGCCCGGTCGCTTCAGCGCCGGGCGGGCCTGACGCGGCGATCCACACAGTGGATGCGTTTGCCCGCTCTGCAAAACGGGCACAACGTATCTGTTTTTGATATGCCGTGTTATTGTTATGCGGTATACGCCAATCCCGACCGACGCCTTGATCGTGATGAATACCGGAGGCAGACCATGCAGTCCGAGGCCCTCAGCACCTTTCTCTTCACCAAAGCACGGGGCGTGACGCGCCTGACGCGCTGGAAAGAGACGATCCCGTTCACCGTCCCGGTCACGCTGGTGGGCAGCCTGCTGGCCTTCTACCTGAGCGGCGCGCGGCCCGACTTCCGGGTCGGCGTCGTGCTCGCCGCCAACATCCTGGCCATGTTCTATGCCTTCATGATCAATGACGTGGTGGACGCGCCAGACGACGCCCGCGAAGCGCCGCGCGCCGCCCGCAACCCGATCTGCCGGGGCGAATTGTCCCCGCGCGAGGGCTGGGCCGTGGCGCTGCTCGTCGCGTCCGCCGCGCTGATCCTGTACGCGCTGGCCGGCCTGTGGACGTTCGCCATCGGGCTGGTGACGCTGGCGCTGAGCCATTTTTACTCCGCCAAGCCGGTGCGGCTCAAGGCGCTGCCCGTCGTGGACATCATCTCGCACGTGCTGATGCTGAGCGGGATGCTCTTTTTGGCCGGCTATTTCGCCTACGACACCAATCCCGGCCCGGCATGGCTGGTCTTCGGCGCGATGGTGCTCATCTCCGGCTACGGGCAGCTTTACAACCACATCCGCGACTTTGACATGGACGTGCAGGCCAAGCTGTTGAACACGTCGATCCTCGTCGGCAAGCGCGGCGCACAGGCCATGATGTACCTGTCGCTCATCGGCGCGGCGGCGTTGCTCGTCGTGGCGTACCTGATGGGCGTTTTTCCGCGCTGGGTGCCTTTGGCGGCGCTGGGTGCACTGCCCGCCCTGTACTTCATCCGCTTCAAGACCGATGCGCGCGGCGGCAAAGCGGCGGACCTGAGCGGCAATGTTCAGATTCAGCTGCTCATGGTCGCCAATGCGATTGTCTTCATCTGGCTTTTTGCAGTCGTGGCTGGTCTCGCATAGACTCTGCTCCACTGTGACGGCAAGGGGTGTGCGTGTTGTCACCACACCCCTTTTTGTTTTGTGTATCGATGGTAGAAAGGCCCCCACGATCTATGAAGCGGAACACACTTTGGACGCTGCTGGCGCTGGCGTTCGTGCTGGCATTCGGCGCGGCAGGGAACGGGAGCGGGACTGTGGGCGTGACTCCGGCGCGCGCCCAGGATGATACGATCCATTACGGCGAGCTGGCCCAGACGCTCTCGCCCGAAGGCTTCCCCATCCTCGGCGACGAAGACGCGCCCATCACCCTGATCGAGTTCTCGAACTTCTCGTGCCCCGGCTGCGCAGCTTACTCTGCCGACGTGGCGACCATGCTGCGCGAGTACGTCGTGCCGGGCAAAGCGCGCTTCATGTTTGTGCCCATGATCTTCGGCTTTGGCGACGATCCATCGTTCGTCGCAGCCCAGGCGGCGTTGTGCGCGGCGGACCAGGGCAAGTTCTGGGAGATGCACGACGCGCTGTTCGCCATCCACAACGAGCAGGGCGCGCAGTCCTTTAACCTGGACGTGGTGCGCGGCGCGGCGGAGACGCTCGAACTGGACGTGGAACGGCTGGCGGCGTGCGTCGGCGTCTCGGAGAAATCGAGCGTGATCGACGCCGCCATCCAGTTCGCCGGGCAGGTCGGCATCCAGTACACGCCCACGCTGACGCTCTCCACGGACGGCCTGCAAAGCGTGCAGTGGTTCGCCCAGCCGGACGGCTCGAAGTTCGATAGCAGCGTGCCGGTGGACACCGTCGCGGCGGCAGTCGAGGCGGCGGGCAGCGGCCAGCCGGTCGCGGCGTGGCAACGGCCCGATCCCTTCGGCAGCGCGGAATATACGCCGTGGCGCAGCCCGGACAACATCATCGAGATGGAGCACCCGTCCACGTGGACTGCCGAGGCGAACGTGCGCGGCGGCCCGCTGTCCTATTTCTTCATCCAGCCCGGCGTGGACGACACCGGCATCTCGCTGCTGGTGCTGCCCTACCGCGCCCTGTTCGATACGCCGCCCACCGATACCGACCCGAAGGCCGTCTTGGGCCAGCTGTTCCCCGATACGCCCGCCGAGCAGATTCGTGAGGCCAGCGCGGGCGACCTGGACGGCGCGGCAGTGACGATCACCGCCGACGGGGTGACGCGCGACGTGTGGCTGCTGCCCATCGGCGGCGACAGCGGCGCGATCATCCAGGGCATCACGACGGAAGCCCAGTGGCCGCAGATGGAGCCGATTGTGCAGCACGCGGCGGACACGCTGCGCATTGACGCCGAGGCCGCCATCGCCCAGCTTGACGCCGCCTTCCCGCGCCCGGCGACGACCATCCCACTGCCCGACGACGCCGAGTCGTTCGAGCCGGTGAACATGGGCGAAGGGCCGTGTGTGGGCGTGGCCGATCCGACGGATGTGACGGTCCCGGCGGATGGCGGCAGCCAGTCGTGGGACGCGCCCGACGTGGTCGTCGACGCGGCGCACGTCTATTGCGCCATCTTCACCACGGACAAGGGCCGCGTCGTGGTCGAACTGTACCCGCAGGTCGCCCCGACGCACGTGAACAACCTCGCCTTCCTGGCCGGGCAGGGCTATTACGACAACATCACCTGGCACCGCGTCCTGACCGACTTCGTCGCGCAGTCCGGCGACCCGACAGGCACGGGCAGCGGCGGGCCGGGCTATTCCATCCCGCTGGAGACGAGCGACCTGGTGAAGTATGACCGCGAGGGCGTGCTGGGCATGGCGCGCAGCAACGATCCGAACTCGGCGGGCAGCCAGTTCTTCATCACCTACGGCCCGCAGCCGGCCCTCGATCCGGGCGAAAACGGGCCGGGCTACACCATCTTCGGCCAGGTGGTCGAGGGCATGGACGTGCTGCGCCAGATCACCCCGCGCGACCCGTCGGCGGGCGATACCGAGCCGGGCGATACGCTCGTCTCGGTCCGCATCGTGGACCTGGGACCGAGGGAGTAGGCGATTCCTTATTCTGGGCGGACAACGCAGGCGTTGTCCCTACGAATCACCCCGTAGGGACGAGGCCTGCCTCGTCCGCTGCCCGCCTCGTCCGCCTCTATATCATTGATCACCCCCGAATCCTCACATTTGTCACTACGTGCGCCGCGCCTTGTGCCGCATACTATGCATGACGCTTATTGCGACTGATTCGCATTTTCAACAGGCAACCGCCATGTCTGAACACCCGGTCAACACCGTTTTGCTGCACGAGATGGGCTTTCGCGTCACCGCGCAGCGCCGCACCGTGCTGGAAGTCATCGCCGCCTCGCCCGGCCACCTGACCGCCGAGCAAGTCTACGAGCGCGCCCGCAAGGTGAACCCGCACATCAGCCTGGCCACCGTGTACCGCACCCTGAACGTGCTCACCGAGGCCGGCCTGATCAAGCAGCGCCACATCTCGCCCGACCACGCGCGCAGCCACTTCGAAACTGCCGAGGCGCAGGATCACTTTCATTTCCGCTGCCTGAACTGCGGGCGCGTTGTGGAATTTCGCAACGACGCGGCGGTCAGGCTGTTTGTGGACGGCCTGCGCGGCGTGCCCGGCGTCGGGCGCATCCTGGACATCTGCACCTGTGTGGAGGGCTACTGCGAAGCATGTGCGCCGCAAGCTGCCACACGGTAGCGCCCGAAACCACGCCCACGACCGGCGCAGGGAACGCTGAAAACACAGCGCCGATCATCCTGGTCGGCAATCCGAACGTCGGCAAGTCGGTCATCTTTGGCCGCCTGACGGGCCGTTACGTCGTCGTATCGAATTACCCCGGCACGACGGTCGAGGTAGCGCGCGGCACGCTGCCCGACGGCGCGCCCATCCTGGATACGCCCGGCACGAACACGCTGAGTGGACACAGCGACGACGAGCGCGTCGCGCGGGATGTGCTGCTCGCCCACCGCGACACGGCGCGCGCCGTGGTCCAGGTTGCCGATGCGAAAAACCTGCGCCGCGCCCTGCTCTTGACGCTGCAACTGGCCGATCTGGGCGTGCGGGCGGTGCTCGTCCTGAACATGCTCGACGAGGCCGAAGCGCACGGCCTGCACATCGACGCGGACCTGCTCTCCGAGCGGCTCGGCATCGAGGTGGTGAGCATGGTGGCCACGCGCGGCGATGGGTTCGAGCGCCTGCTGGCTGCCATCGACCGCGCCCGGCCCATCACGGCGCGCCCACATTACGACTCGCCCGTCGAGGCCGCGCTGGCGCGCATTGAACGCCTGCTGCCGCCGGACACGCACGACCCACGCGGCGCGGCAGTGCGCCTTCTGGGCGGCGATCCGGCGCTGGCGGCCCGGCTGCACCTGAACGGCGCGCTGACCGCCGTGCAGGCCGACACGGCGGCGATTTATGGCCGCCCGGCGCGCACCGTGCTGATCGGGCAGCAGATGGCCGCCGCCGCCGCGCTGCTTGAGGGCGTCATCAGCGAGCCGCCGCACGCCGCCCCGACTCTGGCGGCGCGCCTGTCGCGCTGGCTGACGCACCCGATCCTCGGCTGGCCGGTCCTGTTGGCGGTGCTGTTCGTCGTCTACAAGTTCGTGGGCGAGTTCGGCGCGGGCACGCTGGTCGATTTCATGGAAGGCACGCTCTTCGGCGAGATCGTCAACCCGCTGGCGACGCGCCTGATCGACATGGCGCTTCCCGTGCCCTTCATCCACGATGTGCTGGTCGGGCCGTATGGCGTGATTAGCATGGCGCTGACCTACGGGCTGGCGCTGGTCTTGCCCATCGTGGCCACGTTCTTCATCGCCTTCTCGCTGCTCGAAGACTCCGGCTACCTGCCCCGGCTGGCGGTCATGCTCAACCGCGCGTTCAAGCTGATGGGCCTGAACGGCAAGGCCGTGCTGCCCATGGTGCTGGGCCTGGGCTGCGATACGATGGCCACCATGACCACGCGCATCCTGGAGACGCGCAAGGAGCGCATCCTGACCACGCTGCTTTTGGCGCTGGGTGTGCCGTGCTCGGCACAATTGGGTGTGATCCTGGGCATGCTGGGCGCGCTCAGCCCGGCGGGCGTACTGATCTGGCTGGGCGTGGTGGTCGGCACGATGCTGGTTGTCGGGCTGATTGCGGCGCGCCTCGTACCCGGCGAGCGCGGCGATTTTGTGCTGGAACTGCCGCCGCTGCGCCTGCCGCGCCCCGGCAACATCCTGATCAAGACGCTGGCCCGGCTGGAATGGTACTTGAAGGAAGTCCTGCCGCTCTTCGTCGTCGGCACGCTGATCCTGTTCGCCCTGGACCGCACCGGCGCGCTGGCGGTGGTGGAAAAAGCCGCCGCGCCGCTGGTGTCCGGCTTCCTGGGACTGCCCGAAGCGGCGGCGGGCGCGTTCCTGATCGGTTTCCTGCGGCGCGATTACGGCGCGGCGGGGCTGTTTGCCATGGCGCTGGCCGGGCAGATGACCGCGCAGCAGGTGGTCGTCAGCCTCATCGTGATCACGCTGTTCATCCCGTGCATCGCCAACGTGCTGATGATCGTCAAAGAATACGGCGCGAAGGTGGCGCTCGGCGTGGCGCTGACGGTGTTCCCGCTGGCGTTCCTGGTGGGCGGGCTGGTCAATGCGGCGCTCAATGTCCTGAAGATCGTGGTGTGAGGTCAAGACAAAGCCGATGCAATGCGCCCTGTGCGGATACACGTTTGACGAGAGGCAGATGGCCTGTCACGCCGCGTGCGCTTTCAACAAGCACTGCGCCATCATCTGCTGCCCGAATTG
>JADZBY010000382.1 GCA_020851855.1 Anaerolineae bacterium | reverse complement strand
TGCGGGCGGCGGCGCGGGAATGCGGCGCATTCGGCACGATCATCAGCGGGGCCGGGCCGACGTTGTGCTCGATCTGCGACTCCTCGGAAGCGGCGGCGCGCGTCGCGGACTCGATGCGGCAGGTGTACGGTCAGCTTGGCCTGGATGCGCTCGTGCGCACCTCGACGCCGGGAAAGGGCGCGCACGTCGTCCGGGCGGGGTGACGCCCAGTTCGGGCGGATCGCGCGCCGCCCCTACCGGCACGGTGGTTTGTAGGGGCGCGTCGCGACGCGCCCGTTCATCCCCGCACGCCTGCCATCCGGTTCGCCCAGCGCCTCACCGCACGGCTTCTTCTTCGCTTTCGCCGTGCGGGACAGGGGCCGGGGCAGGAATCCTATCCCTCGGCTCGTGCATCGTGCGCATGGATAGATAGCCCAGTACGCCCAAGACCGTCGCCGCCACGAACAGGACCGGGTACGAGGTCTGGCTCAGCGCCTCACCGCCGATGAGCAGGCGCGGCAGGTCCCAGGCGGTGTGCGGGTGCGGATGGCGCGTCCATTGCAGGACCACGCCGCCGATCAGCGGGGCCAGGCTGCTCACGGCGCTGATCGTATTCGTCAGGCCGATATACGTGGGGCGGTGTGTGGCGGGCGCGTGCGTGATGATCCAGTCGAAATACGACGGGACCGTGATCGCGTAGGCGATGCCCAGCAGGAAGAAGCCGGCGTACAACGCGGGCGCGCCGATCACGAACGCGCCGAGCGCCGCCATGAGCGCTTGCCCGGTGGCGACCAGCGCCGCCACCCGGATGACCGCCCGCGACCCCGACCGGCGGCTCAGGATGCCCATGATCACCGCGCCGGTCGCGCTACCGAACTGCACGAGCAAGATCGTATCGCTCACCACGCTGGCGTTTTGCAGGCCGAGCACCGCGACGGCAAACACGACGTAGAAGGGCACGCCCATGAGCGCCAAATCGAGCAGCACGCGCGTCCGTGCGAAGCGCAGGAACTCCCGGTCGTGCCGGATGATCTTCCACAACAGCGGCAAATACTCGCGCAGCGCCGGGCCGCTCTCGGTAGGCAGGTGGGCCGGCTCTTCGACGCACAGGGCCAGCGTGATGCCGCCGATGACGTAAAAGATGCTGGCGATGCCGAACAGCAGCGCATAGTTGTGCGGGAAAACCAGCCCGCTGGCGTCGCTCAGCGCCCAGCGGGCCAGCGCGCTCGTGCCCAGGGCGCTGATGGCCACCGTGAACTGCCCGACTCCGAACAGCGTGCCCCGCAAATGGCTCGGAATGGCGCTGCCCAGGAAATCGCCCCAGGCCAGCGTGATCCAGGCGTCCGTCGCGGCGAAAAAGCCGTACAGCCCGAAGAAGGCGAGCAGCGCCAGGTCCGGATTCTCCGCCCCGAACATGCCGATCAGCATCGCCATGAGCAGGATCGAGAGCCGGAACAGCCCGGACGGGTTCATGAAGCGTTTGCGGTGCGTGTGGCGGCTGAAGACGGGCGCGAGAAACAGTTGGGGAAGCAGCCAGCACACTGTGAACAGCGAGCCGGACAGCCCGATCAGCACCTGCGAGTCGGTCAGTTGCCGCACAAAGCTGGGCACAACCGCCGGGCCGGAGCCGAGCAGACTCGCGCCGACGCCAAACGCGGCATAGTCCGCGTACAGCATGAACAGGTTGCGTTTCAGGTGTGGGTAACTCGCGGTGCTGGCAGCAGTCGTCACGATAGGTGTGCTCCTGGATGTGCGAGGCCCGGCGCTCAGACGGCGCTGGGGCGCGGTTCGACGCCGTCAATGGCCTCGGCGATGCTCTCGGCGGGCGGCGCGGCAGGCATAGCGGGTGGCACAGCGGATGGTTCGTCGGCAGGCGGCAAGCTGCCTTCCCGGTAATTACGCAGCGCGGGCACGGTCAGCCACACCAGGCCAACGAAGATGACCGTCGCCACGCCGCCGCTCACCACGCTGAACACGGCGCTGGTCACCCGCGCCAGCGCGCCCGCCTCAAATTCGCCAAGCTGCGGCCCACCCTGGAAGAATATCATGTTCACCGAGATCATGCGCCCGCGCAGCCGGTCCGGCGTGAGCAACTGGCGCATCGTGGCGCGGATGACCATGCTCACCGCATCTGAAAAACCGACCAACGCCAGCGCGACGAGCGACAGGATGAAGTGCTGTGACAGGCCAAACACGACGGTGGCCACGCCATACGCCCCGACGGCGATGAGCATGATCCGGCCCTGGCGGCGGACGCGCGCGCCGAGTTGCGTCATGAGCAGCGCGCCCAGGATCGAGCCGGCGGACGGGGCCGCGGACAGGACTCCGTAGCCCGTCGCCCCGACGTGCAGGATGTCGGTGGCGTAGATGGGCAGCAGCGCCAGCGCCGACGAAAAGAACGTCGCGAAGAAGTCCAGCAGCATCGTGCTGCGCAGCTGCGGCATACGCCAGACAAAAGACAGCCCCTCGCGCAGCGCGCCCAGGTTAATATCCTGCCGCCGCAACTGGCCGCCTGTGCTCAGACCGCGCAGGCGCGACAGGATCAGGATAGCAGGCAGCGTCGCCAGCGCGCTGAGCGCATAGGCCGCGCCGGGGCCTGCCACGCTGAGCACGATCCCGGCGCACACCGGCCCCAGCACCGCCGTGACCGGCCACGCCAGCGTATTCACGCGCACCGCGTGCGCCAGGTGCTCTGGCGGGACGAGCTTGGGCAGAAGCGCCGAGCGCGCCGGGGATTCAAAGGCCGAAATGCCCGCCAGCAGCGCCGTGATCACGTACAGCAAGCCCAGCGCTTCGCCGCCCGCCAGCGTGATGAGCGCCAGCGCGCCCACGAACAGCAGCGTGGTGGTATTTGCCCGGATCAGTAGCCGCCGCCGGTCGGAAGCGTCTGCGATGACGCCGCCAAGCAGCGCCAGCACGACGATGGGCAGCACGCGCGCCAGCCCAACCAGCCCCAGCGCCAGCTCGTCTTTCGTCAGCGTCCAGACGTGCCAGTTCACGGCGGCAAGCTGCATCGCCGCGCCGATATTCAGCACGAACTGCGAGATGTAAATCTGGCGAAAGGCGGGATAGCGCAACGCTACCCACGACGACGCGGGAAGGGCAGTGTTCGTGTCTGGCATACAATCGCGCTTGGCTCGACGTTCAGCTACGGATTACGGGCACGGAAGACAACCTTCACCCCACGCCCCTCTCCCCCATGGCGAGGGGTGAAAGGAACCGCGCGTCGCCTGTCTCGCCCTTCTCCCTTCTCACCCCGTGGGAGAAAGGGCCGGTGGAGTGAGGGACAGACGAAACTGAGAAGCAGGCCATACAGCCAACCGCACGCGCGGAGCCGGGAAACTGATACGACTATGAGATGACGCGGCGACATCACAGCGCGCGGCGCGCAGCCCGGCAGGGACGGCCCGAAAGCACGCCGGACCCAAGAATGTAACGCCGCCGTGTGGATTTGCCAAGCGCCCGCCTTCGGTCTAGACTCAAACGGCGGTACGACTGCCCGTTGTGGGCGTTCGTGGTCAATGCTCTCAACGCGCACACCCAACAACGAGGGATCATATGGGCCTGAGTACTGGGGGCGGGGCCAATACCCCGAATCTGGAAGACCTTCTCCGGCTGGGCATCAACGCGGCC
Organism: Anaerolineae bacterium; assembly: GCA_020851855.1. Lineage (GTDB taxonomy): Bacteria > Chloroflexota > Anaerolineae > Aggregatilineales > UBA2796 > JADZBY01. The sequence goes on along the minus strand of JADZBY010000382.1, from coordinate 4,932 downwards.
AAGAACGGCAACCGGGAGAATGCCCGCGTCATCTTTCAGCAGGTGCTCGATCAGGACAAACGGAACGAGCGCGCCTGGCTGTGGCTGGCGTCGGTGACGGACGATACCATCGAGCGCCGCCGCCTGCTCAAAACGGTGCTCGACATCAACCCGAGCAACGCCAACGCGAAGAAGCTCCTGCACGCCATGGATCAGGCGGTGACCGAGAGCGAGCGGCGCTCGCTGCGGCTCGGCGTCTGGATTCTGGTCATCGCCGTGGCGATCATCGTCGTGGCGCTTCTGGTGGCCATGATCATCGCGCGTTGATGCCGCGCTGGCGTTGTTTCACACGAATCTGAAGCGTCACCACAGGCTCGACCAGGAAGGGTGCTCTCTTGTCCAGCGAAGAACACAGCAGTGTACTGGCCCAGGCGATCCGGGAAGCCCGCGCCGGCAACCGGAAAGAGGCGCGCCGCCTGCTCGAACAACTGCTAGAGCAAGACGATAGCAACGAACAGGCGTGGATCGTGCTGGCGGGCGTGGTGGAAACGCCGCGCGAACGGCGCATCTGCCTTGAAAACGCCCTGGAGATCAATCCGAACAACTCGCGCGCCAAAGAAGCCCTGCTCGCCCTGGAACAGCAGCGTGGCGCGTCGTCGGGCAGTGTGGCCAGCGCAGGCGGCGCGAGCGCCGCGCCCCGCCCCGAGCCGCGCGTACAGGTCCCGACCAAACGGGCAGGCGTCACCACGCCGGGCGCGCAGGACGCCTGGTCGACACAGCGCGTAGGCCGCCGCATCAACTCTACGTTCGTCGTGGCGGCGGTGCTGTCCGTGATGCTGATCGTGGTTGGCCTGCTGCTCGTCACCGGCAATCTGGGCAACGGGCAAGCCACGCCCACCGCCGTCGCGCAGGCCACCAGCGGCACGCCGGGCCAGGTCGCCGTGATCGGCACGGCCACCGAGACGTATACGCCTGCGCCGCCCGGCACACTCGTGCAGCGCGAATTTAACCCGCAGGCCGTCGCCCCGACCTGGACGCCGAGCATCACGCCCACGCCGCTGCCCACGCTGACGCCCACGCCCACCGTGCCGCCGCTGTCCGAGTATTCGCTCGTCTTCGCCAGCGAGCGCCCGGACCGCCCGCTGTCCGTGTTCAGCCTGAACGCGGGCGATGGCAACGAGCGGCTGCTCATCCCCAGCGATGCGCCCGTCGCCGACCCGGCCTTTTCGCCGGACGGGCGGCGGCTGGCCTACGTCACCGAGGTAGATGGGCGCTGGCAGCTGGCCGTGGCCGATGCGGACGGCAGGAATGCGAAGATCATCACCGAGTTCGCCGGGATCGGGCTGGAAATCCGTGGCCCGGTCTGGTCGCCGGATAACCAGCGCATCGCCTTCTTTTCCAATGACGGCGGCTGGGAGCAAATCTGGCTCATCGACGCCGACGGCGCGAACCTGACGCTGCCCTGGGAGAGCGGCACGGCGGAGATTGACCCGGCCTGGTCGCCGGACGGCGCGCAGCTTGTCTACGCCGCCGACGTGACCGGGCGGCGCAACTTCCAGATCTTCGTGCGCAGCCTCGATTCGGATAGCCAACCGACGCAGCTCACCACGTCGGGCCAGAATTTCAGCCCGGCCTGGTCGCCGGATGGGCGCAGTATCGTCTTCATCTCGACGCGCACGCGCCAGCAGAGCAAGGTGTACATCATGCGCGCCGATGGCAGCGACGAGCGCATCCTCACCTATGACGACGGCAGCGCCGAAAACGCCGACCCGGTCTGGTCGCCGGATGGGGCGTATATCGCCTTTGCTTCCAACCGGAACGGCGGTATCTTTAACCTGTACATGATGCGGCCTGACGGCAGCGGGCTGACCCAGATCACGAACAGCGCGAGCACTGTCAGCAGCCCTCGCTTCCGGCCACTTCAGTAATCGTCGTCAACGTCGGATATACGCCGTCTCCCCTCGCCTGCGGTCAGGCGAGGGGCGTTCCGAGCCGAGCGTTTGACCGAGCGCGCGGGACGGTTCCCGCAACCGTTCAACTTCAACGACTGGAGCGTGGCTTCCCTTGAGCAACCAAGCACCAAACCCCGAGCCAGCAGACGCCAACAAAGTCGAGCAATTGATCCGCGAGGGCATCGCGGCGGCCAAGGCAGGCGACAAGGCCACCGCCCGCGCCAAACTGCGTGAGGCCGTGTCGCTCGATCAATACAGCGAAAAAGGCTGGTTCTGGCTCGCTTCCGTCGTGGAAAGTGAGGAAGAAAAGCGCGTCTGCCTCGGCAACGTCGTGGTCATCAACCCGAACAATACGCGCGCCCAGCAGATGCTCGACGCGCTGAGCGCCGAACCCACATTTGGCGCTGCGCCGGGCAAAATCGCGCTCAATTCGCAGTCGCGGCGCACGCTGCTCACGGTGGGCGGCGTGATTCTGGCAGCGCTCTTGCTTGTGATCGTGCTCTTCCGGCCCGCACCGCCCCCGCCGCCCGAACCGACGGCGGTCGCGGTCGGTGTGACGCCGGCCACGGCCACGCCCGAAGGTGGGATACAGACAGAGACGGCGCAGGCCCAGGCCATCGCCGCCCAGGGCACGCTCGACGCGCGCCGCACGGAAAGCGCACAGACGCCCCAGGCGCTGCCCACGTCGACGCCGCTCCTTCTGGGAACGCTGACGCCCACGCCGCTGCCGCCGCCCGCCGGCGTCACCGGGCGGATGCTGGCCATCCAGGGCAACGAGGTGATTCGCGGGCGTATCCTGAACTTCAAGCTGATCGATCTGGCGACGGGCGAGACGCGCGACCTTCTGAACCCGGACATTCGCGGCGATTACGCCGTGTGGCTGCCGGACGGTCGGCGTATCCTCTTTGGGCAATTCTTCCCCGGCACGAACCAGCTTGCCCTGCGCCACGCCAATCTGAACGGCGCGCAGGCCGAAGACCTCGGCGCGCTGTGGGGCAACAACCCGGCGCTGCGCAACCAGGCCATGCCCGCCGTCGCCGCCAACGGGAATGGCGTGGTGTTTGTCGGGCAAAACGTCGTCCAGAACGACCAGTACCCGAATGTCTACTATCTGCCTGCGCAGTTCTCGACCATCGTCGGCACGCCGACCGCGACCCTGACGCCCACGGCCACGCCGACTGATACGGCCACGCCCACGCTCGATCCGACCTTCACCGTGTCGCCCACTTTCCCGCCGACGCTGACCGTCGCGCCGACCGGCACGCCCGCGCCGCTGCCGGTGCGCCGCCTGACCGAGCGCAACACGGCGATCTACAGCTGGCCGGACATCTCGCCCGACGGCGCGCGGGTGATCTTCGTCAGCGACACGACGCCCGTCGATGATGGCGGCGCCGACCTGTACGTCATGGACCTGGGCAGCGGTAGCGCGACCAACGTCACCGGCGACGGGCCGGAGACGATGGAATCGTCGCCCGCGTTCTCGCCAGACGGCGCACAGGTGGCCTTTATCGCCGTCGCGATAGGCTCCGAAGGCGGCGACCTGATGGTGATGAACGCCGACGGCAGCAACAAGCGCGCGCTCGTCGCCGGCGACAACGCCATCCGCCCGGCGTGGTCCCCGGATGGCCAGTTCATCGGCTTCTCATCGCAGCGGACCGGCAAATGGGAAGTGTACGTGGTCGAGGTCGCGTCCGGCGCGGTCTACCAGGTCACCAGCACCGCCGACACGACGATCTTGACCGACTGGGGGCCGTAAATCGGTGGCTCCCCTGCACGAACTGGTCGGCAATGTCCACATGCACACCCCCTACTCGGACGGGGAAGCGTCGCACGCGGACATTGCCCACGCGGCGCGCGCCGCCGGGCTGGATTTTGTCATCGTCACCGATCACAACGTGCTGGTCAAGGGCGTCGAGGGCTACTATGGCGACGACGAGTCCGGCCACGTCCTGCTGCTGACCGGCGAGGAAGTCCACGACCGGACGCGCTTGCCGCAGTGCAACCACATGCTCATCTTCGGCGCGTCCCGCGAGCTGACGGCGTGCGCCAACGACCCACAACAGCTCATCGACGCCGCCGAGAAGGCAGGCGGATTGTCCTTTCTGGCCCACCCGCACGATCAGCCGCTAACCGCTTTCAAAGAACCAGCCATCCCGTGGCTGGACTTGCATGTTCAGCGCTTCACCGGGCTGGAAATCTGGAATTACATGTCGGCCTTCAAGGGCATCCTGAACCGCAGCACGCGCGTGCAGCAGGTGCGCGCCGCGTTCCGCCCTGAAGATTTCATGGTCGGTCCCCCGCCGGAGACGCTCGCCCTATGGGATGATTTGCTCGGCAAGGGGCGGCGCGTGGTGGGCATTGGCGGCTCGGATGCGCACGGCACAACGTTCCGTGTCGGGCCGCTGGAGCACGTTGTTTTCCCGTACGACTACCTGTTCAGCGGCGTGAATCTGCATGTGCTCGCGCCGCAGCCCCTCAGCGGAGATGCGCAGACAGATGCGGCGATGATTTACCGGGCCTTGCGCGCGGGCAATGCCTTCATCGGTTACGACCTGCTGGGCAGCACGCGCGGCTTCCGTTTTTCCGCGACCGGGCAGAGCAACTCGACGATCATGGGCGGCTCGATCCGGCTTGGCCCCGGCGTCACGCTCCAGGCGCTGGCCTACGAGCGCAGCCATTTCAAGCTGGTGCGGCATGGGCAGGTTGTGGCCGAGGCGACCGGGCGCGAAAACTTGACCCACACGGCGACCCGCTCCGGCGCGTACCGCGTCGAGGTGTGGCGCGAGTATCGCGGCCAGGAGCGGGCCTGGATTCTGAGCAACCCGATCTACGTCGAGGACAGCGCCTACACTGCGCGGTGAAGGAACCCCAGTAGCCAGGGCGGATCAGGGTTCCGGGCGGCTCGCGAGCCGCCCCTACCGCGCGGCTCTGTGTAGGGGCGCATCGCAACGCGCCCGCCATCCGCACGCAGGCTCGCCGTGCGGCCAGCGCACTGACGAAC
>JADZBY010000381.1 GCA_020851855.1 Anaerolineae bacterium | reverse complement strand
GCCAGCAGCGGCAACGTGAGCGGCCCGTGCAGCGCTTCGTAACGGTCCAGGAAAGCGCGCACCTTCTCTGGCTCGAACACGGTCTGCGTCAGGGCAAAGTCCGCGCCCGCCTCGATCTTCTTACGCAGCGTCTTGATCTCCGCGTCGATGTCCTGCGGCGACAGGTTCAGCGCACAGCCGATCAGGAAGGACGTGGGCTGGCCGATGGAGTTGCCCGCCTGGTCTTTGCCGGTGTTCAGGTTGTGCTTGATGAGCCGGATCAGGCCCGACGGCACGATGTCGGACTTGTCGAAGGCGTCCGGATAATCCCCGATAGCCGTCGGGTCGCCCATACACACGAACAGGTTGCGCACCTTGAGCGCGTGCGCCGCCAAGAGGTCGCCCTGGACGCGCAGCAAGTTGCGCCCGCGCGTCGGGAAGTGCAGGATGGTGTCCAGGCCAAGCTCGGTTTGCAGCATGTGGCACAGCGCCCACGGACTCATGCGCATCCGGGCCATCGGGCTGTCGGACACGTCGACGCTGTCCACGCCCGCATCGCGCAACATCTGCGCCGAGGCGATGACCTTCTGCGCATTGAAGCTGCGCGGCGGCGACATCTCTACCGTGACGACAAACTGCCCGGCGCTCAACTTCTGCGCCAGATTGGAAGGCGCTTCGGGAGACAGCCGCGCATCGTGGCCGTTTGTCTCCGGCGGCAAGAGCACGATGGGCGCTGTGCGCGTGGCATCGGCCAGCGCGCGGCGGATGGCGCGGATGTGATCGGGCGTCGTGCCGCAGCAGCCGCCGATGATCGATACGCCCAGGTCGCGCAGCACGAGCGCGTAATCGCCGAAGTATTCGGGAGCCGCCGGGTACATGATCCGCCCGCCGACCTGTTCGGGGAATCCGGCGTTGGGCATGACGCAGATCGGCACGTCCGGCTCGACGGCGCGCATGGTCTGGGCGATTCGCGCCAGTTGCGACGGGCCGGTGCTGCAATTGATGCCGATCACGTCCGCGCCCGTTTCGGCCAGCAGTTGCGTCACATCGCGCGGCGCGTCGCCGTAAATCGTCGCGCCGTCGCGCGTGAAGGTCATCGAGGCGATGACCGGGATGTTCGGGTTGGCCGCGCGCGCCGCCCGGACCGCCTCGGCGATCTCGTTCGTGTCGGAGAACGTCTCCAGGATGATGACCTGCGCCCCGGCCTCGATGAGCGCCCCGATCTGTTCGTAAAACGCCTCGAAGGCTTGTTCGGGTGAGATACGGCCCAGCGGAGCCAGCCGCACGCCGAGCGGCCCAACCGATCCGGCGACGTAAGCCAACCGGCCCGTCTCCGCAATGGCCTGCTTCGCCAGCCGCACCGCCGCCCGGTTGATGTCTTTCACCTCGTCCTGGGACTGGTGCTCGGCCAGTTTGAAGCGGTTCGCGCCGAAGGTGTTCGTCTCGATCAGGTCCGCACCGGCTTCGAGGAACGCGCGGTGCACGTCCAGCACCAGCCCCGGCGAATCCAGGTTCAGCCGGTCGAAACAGGCGGCGATGGGCGCGCCCAACCGGTGCAGCATCGTGCCCATCGCGCCGTCGGCCACGATGACGCCCTGACGCAAGCGTTCAAGGAAGGATGGGGTGGGCAGCATGGCGCATCTCCTCTACAGTCCTGTGCAAGCCTCAACCGTTACAACCGTCAACACGGCTCCGGCAGCGACGCCGCGAGCGTTCCCATCTGCTTCAAGCTGGGCAGGTCCTTGCTCCACAACCGGCGGGCCGTGGCCAGATAGTACATATAGTGATCCAGCGGCACATCGGGCGGCACGCGGTGATCGCAGAAGCCGATGAAGCCGCCTTCTTCGACGAGCGGCTGCAAGCGGCGCACCTCGGCCTCGATTCCCGCCTTTGGCCCGGCCAGAATGTGTTTATCAAAACCGCCCAGCATCAATAAATCGCGCCCAAACTCTTTGCGGTAGCGCATCGGGTCCGCGCCCCACACGCCGACTTCGACGGGGAACATGCAGTTAACGCCGCATTCCAGCCAGAGCGGGACGAGCCGGTCAATGCAGCCGTCGCTATCGACCCACACCACATCCACGCCGTAACTGCGCACCAGGTCCGCGATACGGCGGTAGTGCGGGGAGAGAAACTGCTTGAAGTGGCGCGGGCTGATCAGCGGGCCGGCGCGGTAGCACATGTCTTCCCACATGCCGCAGGCGTCGAACTGCACGCCGCTCTCCAGCACCCGTGTCAGCGCGCCGATAGCGCAATCGGCCAGCGTGGTGACCATCTCCTCGAACCAGGCCGGATCGTCGTAAATGGCGTACGACAGCGCTTCCAGGCCCATCCAGTCGCGCAATTTGCCGTACAGGCTGCCCGCATACAGGGTGAGGACGGTCGGGCGGCCCGGCTGCCGCCACGCCATGACCAGCGACTCCCAGCCGACGGGCAGCCGCTCCCGCCGGTCGGGATCAAGGCGCGGTTTGTAGTGCCGCCGCCAGCTGTCGCGGTCCACGAGCAGGTGGCCCTGGTGTTGCGGGATCGACCCCATGAACTTCTTACGCAAGACGCGCACGCCGTCCGTCTGCTGCACGACTTCGTGATCTCCCCGGTCTTCGAGGACGCGGTAATCGAAGACCGGGCACAGGTCCACGTTGACGCCAATTCCGCGCTCGTAGCGGTCCATGCCGAAGAAGGCGTCGCTGTTCCCGGCATTCACCCAGGCGGGCAAGCCCTGCGCGTGCCAGACGGGCAGCGTCTCGTCCCAGAAGCCAAAATCCGCGATGATGCCCCGGTCGCGGGGTTGGTAATGCATCACGGCCTGAAAGCGTTCGCGCTCGTTCACAATATCGTTCTCCTTGACGGCGAGAGTCGCCGCCGGTTTCACCCGCTGGTGAGCTGCTCCAACCGGCCCGCGCCGACAGCATAGTACTTCGCCGCCGGGTGGTGGGCGAAAATGGCCGCCGTCGATTGCTCCGGAACCCACTGAAAAGCCGGTGTGAGCGCCATGCCCAGCTTGGTGGCCGCTTCGGGCAGCAGGCGCAATACGATCTGGTGATCGTCCAGGTCCGGGCAGGCCGGATAACCCCACGAATAGCGTTTTCCGCGCTCGGCAGGGATGCCCAATTCGCGCCGGACGTGCATATTGACATACTGCGCCGTCGCCTCTGCCGACTGCACGGCCAGCCCGTGGAAGAAGTACGCCTCGCTGTACTGATCGTTGGCCTGGAGCATGTCAAAGCGGCGCGTCGCCTCTTCGCCCACCGTGACGATCTGAAGCGCGACCACGTCCGTCTCGCCGCTGTCCACCGGGCGGTAGTAATCGCTGATGCACAAGTGCTCGCCGCCGTCCTGGCGCGGGAAGCTGAAGCGCGCCGCCTCTACCCGGTCGCCGCGCTCGGTATACAGCTTCGGGTCGAAGATGATCACATCGTCGCCGTCCGCGTTGGCCGGGAAATAGCCGTACACCGCCTGTGGCTTCAGCCAGCCGTTGCGCAGCGCATCGCGGGACATACGCGCCAGCCGCTCCTCAAACTCGGCGCTGAGTCTCTCCCACGCCTCACCCTGGGTATTCTTCGCGCCCCAGCTCAGCCGGAACAGTTCCGGCTTGTACAGGTGCTGCAAGACCATCTCCAGCGGCATATCGAGGATGGTGCGCGTGCCCCAGAAGGGCGGCTTGGGCACATCCGGCGCAGGCGGCAGGCTGGACCGGCGCACAGCGCGATTTGCCCGCGTGGGAACGGCCCGGCCCATCTCTTCGTGGGCTTCGGCGATGACGGCGTCGAGGAACGGCGCGCGCTTCTGGTCGTCGGTCAGGTGGTCCATCACATCCAGGCCCTCGAAGGCGTCTTTGCAGTAAAACACGCCCGGCCCGTATGGCTCGCCGGAGTCTTCGAGGAACAGGATTCGCCGCCCGAAGCGCCGGTTGATGGCCGCGCCGCCGATGAGCACCGGGTACGATAGGCCACGCCGCGCCAACTCGTTCACGATGAGCGGCATTTGCTTCGACGTGCTCACCAGCAGCGCGCTCAGGCCGATGGCCGTGGCGTTGTGCTGCTGCGCGGCCTCGATGATCACGTTGGCCGGGACCTGTTTGCCCAGGTCATGCACGGTGTAGCCGTTGTTGGACAGGATGGTCTTCACCAGATTCTTGCCGATGTCGTGCACATCGCCGTACACCGTGGCCAGCACCACCGTGCCCTTGCTCGTGCCCTCTTTGCGCTCCAGGAACTGTTCCAGATAAGCAACGGTCTTCTTCATCGTCTCGGCGCTTTGCAGGACGAAGGGCAGGATCAATTCCCCCGCGCCGAACTTATCGCCCACTTCCTTCATGGCGGGCAAGAGCACGTTGTTCAGCACACTGACCGCGTCCTGGTTCTTCAGACAGGCATCCACCAACGCCTCAACGCCCTCTTTCTTGCGGTGCACGATCTGCCAGTGCAATTTCTGCTCCGGCGTCATGCCCTCGGTCGGGTCTTCGGCGGCGTCGCCGCTGTCCAGCGTCACGGCGTTCTGGTCGAAATACTGGATATAGCGCGGCAGCGCATCGGGCCGCCGGTTGAAGATCAGATCGTCGGCCAACGCGCGCTGCTCTTCGGGAATCTCCGCATAGGGCTTGATGTGCGCCGGGTTGACGATGGCCATGTCCAGCCCGGCCTGCACGGCGTGGAACAGGAACACGCTGTTCAATACGGCGCGCGCCGCTTCGCCCAGGCCAAAGCTCAGGTTCGAGACGCCCAGCGACGTGAGCGCGCCGGGCAGCTCGCGCTTGATCAGGCGGATGCCGTCGAGCGTCTCTTTGGCGCTGTCCGCGAACTCGGGATCGCCAGTCGCCAGCGTGAAGGTCAGGTCATCGAAGATCAGGTCTTCGGGGACCATACCGTATTCGTTCACGGCGATGTCGTGGATGGCGCGCGCCACTTCCAGCTTACGCGGCGCGGTCTTCGCCATGCCCTGCTCGTCAATGGTCATGCTCAAGACCGCCGCGCCGTGCTTCTTGGCAATGGGCATCACGCGGTCGATGCGCTCGCGGCCATTTTCCAGGTTGTTGCCGTTGATGATGCCGCGCCCCGGGTAGACGCTCAACGCTGCCTCGGCCACTTCCGGGTCGGTCACGTCGATCATGAGCGGCGCATCGACGCTCATCGCCAGTTTCTTGACCAGCGTACGCATCTGGAACGCCTCGTCGGCCCGCTCGGTGAGCGCAACACACACGTCCAGGATGTGCGCGCCGCTGTCCACCTGTTCGCGGGCCACCTGCACGATGCCGTCGTAGTCGTCGTTCAGGAGCAGGCGCTTGATCTTGCGGCTGCCCTGGCTGTTCACGCGCTCCCCGATCATCGTCGGGCCGGGATTCTGCATAAGCGGGACAGCGCGCATGGCCGAAGCGACGCGCGGCTCCGTCTCCGGCGCGCGCGGCTTCTGCGGGCGGCCCGCCCCGACGCGCGCCACAAGCTCCGAGAGGTGCTCAGGCCGCGTGCCGCAGCAGCCGCCCACACAGCTCACGCCCCATTCGACAAATTCGGCCATCATGCGCGCGAACGGCTCCGGCTCCATCGGGTACACCGCTTCGCCGTCCACGTTGATGGGCAGCCCGGCGTTGGGCAGCACGCTGATCGGCTTGGTGGAGTGCTCGACAAGGTACTTGATCGGCTCGCGCATGTGCTCTGGGCCGGTCGAGCAGTTCAGACCGATCACGTCGACCGGCAGCGATTCCAGGATGGCCAGCGCGGCGGCGATGTCCGTGCCGAGCAGCATCCGGCCCGACGTATCCAGCGTGACCTGGGCCTGCACTGCCACGCGGTTGCCGCTGTCCTGGAAATAGCGCTGGATGCCGTGCAGCGCGGCGCGCACTTCGAGGATGTCCTGGCTGGTTTCGAGCAGCAGTGCGTCCACACCGCCCTCGACCAGCCCCTGCGCCTGCTCGTAGAACACCTCGGCCAGCTCGTCAAAGGTCACATTCGACAGGTCCGGATCGTCGGACGAGGGCAGCTTGCCGGTCGGGCCGAGGCTACCGGCCACGTAACGCGCGCGGCCTGTTTCCTGGGCAAATCGATCCGCAACCCGCCGGGCCAGCGCCGCCGCCGCCCGGTTGATCTCCAGCACGCGGTCCTGCAGGCCGTATTCGCGCAGCGTGAGCCGGTTGGCGCGGAAGGTGTTCGTCTCGATCACTTCACTGCCGACGGCCAGAAAACCGGCGTGAATCGCCTCGATCACGTCCGGACGAGTGATGGTCAGGTAGTCGTTGCAGCCGTTGAGCGCCTCTCCGCCAAAATCGTCGGCGGTCAGGTCGAAGCGTTGGATGCTCGTGCCCATCGCGCCGTCGAAGATCAGCACGTGATCGCGGATCGCATCCAGGTAGCGCAGGTTCGTTGCCATGATTGCCAGTCCCTTACCTTTCCTACTCGTCCATCACGTCGACAGGCGGCTCCATGCCACGCCGCTCGGCGATCCAGCTTTCGATTTGTATCCGGTGCGTCCGGTAATGCCGGTAGCGCCAGCGCACCAGCGTGGCCAGCGGCGTGCTCTCGATGATTCCGTCGCCCAGCGGATAGGTTATCATCCAGCCGAGCTGGTCATCGCGCAGCGCCCCGACCGCGGCCAGCAGCCACTGCCAGCTTTCGGCCAGTTCGCGCAGTGCGTCGTCCAGCGGCTGATCGCGGTGGGCGGCCAACTCGCGCGCATTGATGGCGTCCATGTCCGCCCATGTTGCGTCCGGCTCCGGAATATCCGGGTTGACGCCGCGCGCCGCGTCTACTATCCAGCGCGTGCCGCGCCGGTCCCAACGCGCCACGTGCGCCAGCAGGTCCTTGACCGTCCAGCCTGGCATGACGCCCGGCAGCAGCATCTCGTCGGGCGTCAGCGTTTCAAGCGCAATGTCGAACATCGTGCGCTGCGCCTGGAGCGATTTGATGAGCCGCCAGCGGTCCAACCATGGCTCGCTGCTCATGCGCCGCTTCCTTTCCCAGACAACCCAACAAACAAAAAGCGCCTCTGCAACAAGAGGCGCTTACACGGTGTGCGGTACTTCGCCTCATCTTGCAGCATCCTGCCGGACTTGGCACCTTCCCGACGCTTCGGGGGTTGCCGCGGTTTCACAGGGCCGATCCCTCCACCGCTCTTGATGAGTTTGTATGAACTTGTTACGGGTCGGGTCCTCAGAATAGTAGCAGAAGCACAGACGTGCGTCAAGCGGAGAAACATGTCGCACAGCGGGTGGGTTGCGGCTTGCGGGCATGATATAACATCCCTCGAATGCAGTAGCGGAGATGTTATGAGCGCCATCAATCGAACGAGCGTGGTATCCTCAACATTGCGGGTCGGACGCGATGACCGGGTGCGCCCGGCAGCCGATCCGGCGCAACTGATCGCCCTGCGCGAGGGCGTTTACCGCGCGCCGGACGAGGTGCGCACGCTGCGGGTGCTGGCCGGGTGCGCCTGGGTCAGCCTGGGCAGCATCGACCACATCCTCATGCCGGGCGAACAGCTCGCCATCCCACGCGGCGCAGGCAGTGCGGTGGTTTCGGCGCTGGGAGACAATACGCTGATCGTGGAAGCGGGAACAGGAAAGGTGCTCTGATGCTTGCGGCAAAAACGCTCGACACGGCAAGTGTGAAGATGACCCGGAGCGATCAGGACGTGCTCCGGCATCTGGCCGAGGAAATCCGCTGCCAGGTCGCCGACGGGCTGGAGCGCCTCGACATGGACCGCTTTCTGGCGCGTTCGCCCTGGGGACGCCGCCAGACGGAGCGCTTGTTCCGCGAAGCGTACCTGACCAGCCCGACGCGGTTCTTCCGCGATCACCAGATGGAAATCGCAGAAGCGCTGTTGCTTCAGGGAGAAGACGTGCTGTCGGCTTCGGCCAAGTCCGGCTTCGCCAGCCCTGGCCGCCTGCACGACGCCGTGGTGCAGCGGCGCGGCCTGACGCCCGGCGAGTTGCGCCGGCGTGGCGAGGGCGTGCGTATCACGTTTGGCTTCTTCGAGACGCAGCTTGGCGTGGTGATGTTGGCCGCAACGCCGCGCGGCCTGTGTGCGCTGTCGCTGTGCGGGCAAACGCCCACGCCCGACATCCTTGCCGGGCGCGTCGCCGAGTTGAACCAGCGCTATCCGCAGGCGTCTTTTGACGAAGAACCGGCAGACTTGCAGGCGTACGCCGACCAACTCGTC
>JADZBY010000380.1 GCA_020851855.1 Anaerolineae bacterium | reverse complement strand
GGCACGCGCTTTGAAGTCGGGCGAGTCGAGGTTGGCGAGCACGGCGGGATCGATCGGTTTTGGCGGCTTGCGGGTGGGCATGGTAGACCCTTCAGCCCCTTTCCGGTTTAGCGGCAGCCTTTCACAACGTATACGCCGGGAATGCGCTGGCCGTTGCGCGGTGAAGGCGTCCCAATCGCGGGGGTCAATATGCTCGCATCCTGCGTTGATGGCCTGGCTGATTTCGGCAAGGTCTTCCGCCGCGAAGCCAACCTCATGCGCTCGCGCGATGACATCGTCGCCGGGAATGCCCTGCGCATAGATCAGGCGGCTTGCGAAATCCAATACATCGCGCTTCTGGCCTCACCCCCTCCCCCCTCTCCGTGCGGAGTACCGCATAGAGAGGGGGAACGGCGTGGGTTCGCTCGCTCCCCTCTCTACGGCTGCCGGGGTCCCCGCTGGGGTGGCAGGCGTGGAGAGGGGCCGGGGGTGAGGCCGGTTCGACGCGATAGCCCCGTCCTTGCCGTGCCATCGAGGCTGAGGCTACCCCACCGCCGCGATGGACGACTGCTCCAGCCAGCCGGTGCGCTGGCCCTGCGCCGTCATGACCGCCACCGGCCACCAGTACTGGTAGCGGTCCGAGACGGGCGACGGCTCGGCCATGACGCGGAACGTCATGCCGGGCAGGATGGTCGTCGTAAACGGCGAGTCGGAGCGCGGCTCGATGCGCAACCAGGCGAACGGCACGCCCGCGCGCAGCATCGCGTCGGCGGGCGCGCCCCAGGTCGGCGGCGGCTGGTGGGTGGCTTCACCCATGTACAGCGTGCTGGGCGTCTCCGGCGTCAGCGAGTACTGCTCGACCCAGCCGCGCCAGCCGCCGGGATACATCTGCACATACCACCACCACTGGTAACCGTCGAAGAAGAACGGGTTGCCAGGCGCGCCCGATACGCTGAAACTGCCCTGGCGTGGCCACGCCGTCGCCACAACCGCCGCCTGGGACGAGGGCGATGTGCGCAGCCACACGAACGAGATGCCATCCACGATGCGCAGGTATTGCCCATTGGTGAAGGCCGGGCGGCAGTTTGCCGAGGGCGCGTCCATCGGGTTAAACGGCCCGCATGGCCCGATGGCGCGCACGGGCGTCGCGCCGAGACTTGCGGCGATGACCAGCGCCATCGCCATGAAGGCATGAACAGTGCGCTTGTTTCCCATCGTGGGATACTCCGGTACGGATGAGCTTGTAGATAGCCCCATTCTATGAGAAATCCCGGCGCGCCTGGCTGACGACCTGCCGCCGGGTGGCAAACGCCTGTCCAGCGCGCGCCGAGCGGATGGATGTACATGGGCAAATTGCCACCAGTCCTGCGCCGATTTCGTATATACTCTGCGGAAACGCCACCCGGAGATACCCGTGACCCAAGCGCCACTATCCGCACCGCAACGCCGCGAGCCGGAGCAGAGTCAATTCCTGCGCCGCATCACCTACCGCGCGCTGCGGCTGTTCCTCAGCCGTGTGCCGCGCCGCACCTACCCTGCCGCCGCCACGCTCATCCTGGAGCCGGAAGCCGATGCGCACGCCGTGCGGGATGACGACGGCGCGCTGCACCTGACCTGGAAAGGCCCGTCCGGCTGGACGCGCATCTATGCCGGGACCGACCCGGATCGCATCGACCGGACGCGGCCCATCACCACGCTGAGCGGCATGAACGAGGCGCGCCTGGACTCGCTTGATTCGTCGCGGCGGCTGTATTTTGAGATCGCCTTCGAGTCCGGCGCTTCGCTCAAGGCGGCGGAGCGGGTGCTGCCGCTGCGCAGCGCGCCCAACTTCCGCGACGTGGGCGGCTATCGCACGATGGACGGGCGTCACGTGCGCTGGGGCAAGCTGTTCCGGGCGGGCGCGCTCGGCCAGCTCAGCGACGAGGACGCGCGTTACCTGCAAGACGCCGGGCTGCGCACCATCTGCGACCTGCGCAGCGAGCGCGAGCTTGGCGACAGCCCGGATCGCACGTGGTCGGGCGCGACGCGACACAGCCTGCCCGTCTTTGGCGACAAAGAGCGCGGCATCGGCCCGCGCCAGGTGCTTCTCAACCTGAGCCGGCTGGATGAAGTCGTGGCGCGCTCGTATACGGAATTGATGATCGACCGCAAGGCGCGCGTTTTCGGCAACTGGCTGCGTATCCTGGCCGAACCGGGCGCGCTGCCGGTCGTGGTCCATTGCAGCGCGGGCAAAGACCGGACCGGCGTGGCCATCGCGCTGGTCCTGGCGTTGCTCGGCGTGGACGAAGACACCATTATCGCGGACTATTCGCTGAGCAACGCCTTCTTCGAGCCGATGCGGCGCATGTTCGAGAAGTACGCGGCGCACATGACGCGCCTGGGCACGACGTTCGAAGACGTGCTGCCGCTGTTCACCGCCGATCCGGCCAATCTGCGCGGCGCGTTTGCCCACCTGAAGGCGGTGTACGGCACGGTGGACGCCTATTTGACCGGTCCGGCGGGTGTGGATAGCGCCACGCTGGCCCGGCTGCGCGAATCGTTGGTCGAATGAGGGAACCGAGCATGGCGAATTTCCGCGCCTTTGGCGAGCCGAACGACGTGATGCAGAAGTACGAGGATGTGCTGAAAAGCATCGAGACGGCGGTAATCCGGTTCTATAACGAGCAGCCAGAATTGACCGACGCGCAGGTCGATCGGGTTTACGAGTTGCTGATCCGCGCCTTCAAGGCTGACCTGCGCGGCAGCAACGCCCAGCCGCCGCTGCACCAGCTTAACGAGATGGCCCGTGAATTGTACGCGCGCGTCCGGGCGGCGTGTGAGTGGCACCTCGGCAAAGGCGATCCGCCCTGGAAGGGGGCAGAGCGCGCCGCTACCCGCACACCGGACGTGATCATCGACTGCCTCAAGCAGCTGCGCAAATCGGTCCATTTCTGGACCGTCGAATCAGGGCGGCAAGGGTATCTCAACTACGTGAAGCCATACATTCGGTAGACAAATCCTATCCAAACCAGGCCGCCCGGTGATATAATCGTTGCGGATCAGACGTGCAGCCTTCGGGGCGGGGTGGAAGTCCCCACCGGCGGTAGGGCGCTTGACGAGCGGACTAAACCGC
>JADZBY010000379.1 GCA_020851855.1 Anaerolineae bacterium | reverse complement strand
TTGTCCCTACGACACCGTGTAGGGACGAGGCCTGCCTCGTCCGCTTCGGCAACGCCCCAACCGCCCGGCGCAAGACGGACACCGCCGGCGTTGTCCCTACGACACCGTGTAGGGACGAGGCCTGCCTCGTCCGCTTCGGCAACACCCCAACCGCCCGGCGCAAGACGGACAACGTAGGCGTTGTCCCAACGATACCGTGTAGGGACGAGGCCTGCCTCGTACGCTTCGGCAACGCCCCAACCACCCGGAGCCAGACGGACAACGCAGGCGTTGTCCCTACGACACCGTGTAGGGACGAGGCCTGCCTCGTACGCTTCGGCAACGCCCCAACCGCCCGGCGCAAGACGGACACCGCCGGCGTCACACCCGCGACAGGTATTCCGGTTTGCCCTGGACGCCGGGCCGCAGCCGAAACAGCGCCCCCGCATTCGGGCCGTTTTGCGCCGGGTCATCGCCGCCCGCCGTGGTCACGTACAGGTCGCGATAGTCCTCGCCGCCAAAGATCAGGCTCGTCACTTTCTTCGCCGGCAGCCCGATTCGCCGCTCGACACGGCCCGCCGGATCGTAACGCACGATACACGCGCCATCCCACACCGCCGACCAGACGAAACCCTCGGCGTCGACCGTCAGGCCGTCGGGCACGCTCTGCGAATCGGGGTGCTGGGCAAAGGTGCGCCGGTTCGTGATCCTGCCGGCGTCGGCGTCATAATCGTACCGGTCAATGGTGCGCGCCTTGCTGTCCGTGTGGTAAAAGGTCCGGGCGTCCGGGCTGAAGCCCATCCCGTTTGACAGCCCGACGTTCTCCCGGAGTTTCGTGGGCCGGAAACCGGAATCGAACCGGTACAACGCGCCCGCCGTGCTTTCCGGCGCATACGGGATCGTCCCCGACAGGACGCGCCCCGCCGGGTCCGCGATGGCGTCATTGAACCGGTTACCTTCCTCACCCGGCAGGCCGCTGAGCACCGTCTGTAGCATCCCATCGCGCAGGCGATGCACCGCGCCGCCCACCCCGAAGAGCAACAGCGAGCCATCCGCCTGAAGGGTGAAGCCGCCCGCCACGCCGCCCCGGTGGAACACCTCGTGCCCGCCGGCCTGCGGGTCAAATCGGTAGATCGCGCCCGCCAGAATGTCGAGCCAGTACAACTTCTGGTCAAAGGGATTCCAGAGCGGATTCTCGCCCAGGCGGCATGCCGTACGCGCCGCCGCTTCCGGACTGTCTGTCATCGTTGCTCTCCGTGTGTTCCGTTACAACGCCATCCATGTCTGCCAGACACGGCCATTATACCGGCAGTTGTGTGTTGCACGGCGGGCGGTGAGAAACGCTGCGCCCGCTCCCCCAACAATTGGGAGAGACCCTCGGCCCCCACTGGACCTAGAATGAGATCAGGCTCCACTCTCATCGCAGTCCGGGGAGAATCCTCAGCCGTCCTGAAAGGGGGCGTGCGATGTCACACACAGCGTCTGTTCAGCCTCACCGCCGCGTGATTGACCGCAACGGGGTGCGGCGCATCATCCAGGTCGTAGCTACGCTGCTCATCGTCGGTGTGTTGCTCTTCCTGAGCGCCGGGACGTTCAACTGGCCGGGCGCGTGGACCTATCTGGTCATCTACGCGCTGGCGCTCGCGGTAAATGCATACTTCATGTACCGGACGAATCCCGCGCTGATCAACGAGCGCGGCAAACGCCACGCCGATACCAAAGCCTGGGACCGCACCCTGGTCCGCGTGATGACGCCGCTATCGTTCAGCTTGCCGATTCTGGCCGGCTTGGATGTGCGCAACGGCTGGACCGGGCAGCCAGCAGCGTGGGTCATCGTGGGCGGGGCGGCGCTTGTGCTCTTCGGAAACCTGATCGCGATGGCGGCGATTCTGGCCAACCCGTTTTTTGAAACGACGGTGCGCATCCAGGCCGACCGCGAGCACCGCGTCGTCTCGTCCGGGCCGTACCGGCTCGTGCGCCATCCCGGCTACGTCGGCCTGATCGTGTATTTCGCCGGTATGCCGCTGGTGCTGGGAACGTGGGTAGCCGCCATCCCGGCGCTGGGCCTCATCGCGGCCATGATCCTTCGCACCGCGCTGGAAGATCGCACCCTTCAGGCGGAACTGCCCGGTTATGCGGACTACGCGCGCCGCGTGACGTACCGCCTGCTGCCCGGCATCTGGTGAGCGGGCGAAAGGCGACCTCACCCCCTGCGGCATAGAGAGGGAAGCCGCTCGCCCGACGCGCTTTTCCCCTCTCTACGTGGCACTCCGCGTGCAGAGGGGCCAGGGGTGGGGCCGCCTCGCGCGCCTTACTTGCCGGAGCCGAGCGTCAGGCCCTGGATGAAGTAGCGCTGCAAAAAGGCGAACACGAACAGCGTCGGCACGATGGCGATCAGCGAGCCTGCCGTGATCAGCGGCCAGTTCGTCGTGAATTGGCCCTGCAGGCTGGCCAGACCGGCGGTCACCGGCTTCAGGGCGCTGTTCTGGACGAGGATGAGCGCCCACAGGTAATCGTTGAAGATCCACGTAAATTCGAGCGTGCCCAGCGCCGCCATGGCGGGCAGGCTGAGCGGCAGCATGATCTGCCAGTAGATGCGGAAGTCGCTGCACCCGTCCACGCGCGCCGCCTCAAGAATCTCGCCGGGAACCGTCTTCATGAAATTGCGCAGCACGAACGTGCAAAAGCCCATCTGAAACGCCGTGTGGATGATGATCAGCGCCCAGTGGCTATCGTAGATCTTCATCTCGTTGGCCAGCTTGAACACCGGCAGCAAGAGAATCTGAAAGGGCAGCATCGTGCCTGCCACGAACATGAAATACAGCGGCAGCGCCCACTTGAACCGGTAGCGGGCCAGCGCAAAGGCGGACAGCGACGAGAGAAACAGCGTGGCGACGAGCGACGGCAGGGTGATGATGAAGCTGTTGCCCAGGTAACGCGACACCTGCGCGCTCTCCCAGGCGTTCGTGAAGTTCTCAAGGGTCAGCTCGTTCAGCGCCGGGATGCGCCAGAAGCCGTTCACCGAGATTTCGTCCATCGTGCGGACCGAGGTCAGCAGCGCGCTGAAAAACGGCAGCAGCCAGACGATGGTCAGGATGAGCAGCAAGACGAAGACCACGCCCTTTTTCAGCATCTCCATGCGGCGGTCGATCACGCCAACCTGCTGCGGGGGCAGGGCGATTTGCCGGTCGGAAGTGGTTAAGGTTCCCATAGCCTGCCCTCTCAGTACTCGATCTCGGTCTTGGCGGTGCGGTACAGGTACGGAACGATGATGAACAGCGCCAGCGCCAGCAGCGTCACGGCGATGGTCGCGCCGTAACTGTACTTGTAGTTGTTGAAGGCTTCAATGTACATGAAGTTCGCCAGCACGTTGGACGCGCCGCCCGGCCCGCCGCGCGTCATGACCTGCACCAGGTCGAAGGCGCGCAGGGAGTCGATGACCGAGATGACCAGCACCACGGTCGTGATCGGCCCCAGCAGCGGGAAAATGACGTTCCGGAAAAGCGCCCAGCCGTTTGCGCCGTCCACGCGCGCCGCCTCGATGAGCGACGGGTCGAGATTCTTCAGCCCGGCCAGGTACAGGATCATGACGTAGCCGCATTGCCGCCAGACTGCCGCGCCGAGAATGGCCCACAGCGCCAGATTGCGGTCGGCCAGCCAGCCCGGCCCGCGCGAAATGCCGAACAGGCCCGTGAGCAGGGAATTGATCAGGCCGGCGCGCGGCTCGTAAATCCAGGCCCAGATCGTGCCGATGACGACGAAGGACAGGATCAGCGGGGCGTAAAAGCTGATCTTGAACCAGCGCGCGCCGAGGATATTTGTGTTGAAGATCATGGCCAGCGCCAGGCCAATCGTCGTCGGCACGGTCAGGAATACCACGATCCAGCGCACGTTGTTGAAGAACGAGATGCCGAAGTCGCGGTCGCTGAACAGCCGTTGGTAGTTGGCGAAGCCCACCCAGTTCGGCGTGGCCGAGATGCCGTCCCAGTCGGTGAAGCTCAGGTAGATCGAGTAGAAGGTCGGGTAGATGATCCACATGAAATAGATCACCAGCGGCACGGCGAGGAACAGGTAGGGCGTGTAGCGCGACCAGCTCACCGTGCTCGTCGTCCGGCGCGGCAGCATCCCCTGCACGATGAGCAGCGCCGCGACAATCAGCGCCAGCCAGAAGCCGGGACCTACCAGCGTGGCCGCGTTCCCGATGTCCGTAAGGCTACGCGAGTTCTGCATGAAGAAGATGAGGAAATAGACGAGCGCGATCAGGCCGCCGAACATCGCCGCCACCACGCCGGCGGGCCGCAGCCGGGGCACGAACATGGCCACCAGCGCGCCGATTCCACCCAGCGCAATGGCGAGCGGCAGCAGCCAGGTGAGCGACTGCCGCAGGCTGCTGGGCAGCGCGGGCGGCGTGGGACTCATGAGCGCCAGGCCGTTTGTGCTCACCTGGGCGGTTTGAAACCAGGTGAGCTGGGTGAAGGCGAAGGCCAGCGCGGCGGCAATGACCAGGGTGATCACGTCGGGAACCGAGATCGGGGCGGGGCTTGCTTTACTATTATTCATAGGGCCTTCTCTCAACAGGGCGCCCGAACGGGAAGCACCTTGCTGCAAAGGAAAGGTGGCGCTGCCATGCGCCGAGGATGGGACACCTGCAGCCGGTTGGTTGGGGCGCAGAGGCAGGGAGGCCCCACCTCTGCGCCACGATCCAGCCTATTGTACTACTCTTTGGCCTGCTCTTCTGCGATGCGGACGCGGTCCGCCTCAAGCTGCTCCAGCAGGGCGTTCACGTCGGCGTTCATCGGGTCCGAGATGAACTCGGCCATGGCGTTCAGGCCCGCTTCGGCCATTTCGGGCGTCGTGTCGCGGTCATAGAACTGCGCCACGTAGTCCGCGCCTTGCACCAGGGCGATGCCCTTCTGCTGCGCTTCGGTGAAGTTGCTCACGTCCACGTCAGTGCGCGTGGGCAGGCGGCCAAGCTCGTCCGCGCCGCGCTGCTGCTCTTCCTTGGAGCCGAGGTAGGCCAGGAAGTCAAACGCGCCTTCGGGGTTGGGAGCATTGGCGGCCATGAAGTAGCCATCGGTCGGGGCGTCGATGCCAACGGGCATGTCGGGGTTGATGATCGGGAAGCGCACGAAGTCGTAGTCGGATTCGATGTCATCCGGCACGCTGTCGGTGATGAAGCCGCCCATCAGGTACATTGCCGCTTCGCCCCGGTTCATGAAGTCCAGCGCGTCCTGCCACTCGTAAGCCGCCGAGTCGGGCAGGAAGCAGTTGTGCTCGTAAAGCTGACGCCAGTGGTCGAAGACGGCCACGACGCGCTCGTCCGTGTAGCTTTCCTTGAGCAGCATCAGGTTGATGTGGAACTCAGGGCCGTTGATGCGCATGTTCAGGAAGTCGAACCAGGCGGCTGCCGTCCACGGCGCGCGCGTGCCGATGGTGATCGGGACGATGCCCGCTTCGTTGAGGGTGTCGCACGCCGCCAGCAGGTCGTCCCACGTCTCCGGCGGGGTCACGCCAGCCGATTCCAGGACGCTCTTGCGGAAGTACATCGCCCACCAGTAGTAGGACGTGGGCACGAAGTACTTGCCTTCGCCGACGCTCGCCAGGGCGATGAAGCCGGGCGCATAGACATCGTTCCAGCCCTCGCGCTCGTACAGTTCGGTCAGGTCAGCGGCCAGGCCACGGTCGACGAAGAACGCCATCCGGTTGCCGGCGAACCAGGTGAGCACATCGGGCGCTGGATCGGCCACCAGATAGGTGCGGATGGCCTGCTTGAAGGCCTCGTGGTCGGTCACATTGTGCTCGACCGGCATGTCGGGGTGCATCTCGTTCCAGCGGGCGACGACGGCCTCATCGATCTCCTTGGGGCCTTCATCGCTGTTGTACGAGGCGTAGCGGATGACATTGCCCTGGGCCACCGCGCTGATCGACATGCTCACGATGATGACGAGCGACAGCAGGGCGACGAGAAGCAAGCGGCTGCGAGAAAAAGTACGATTCGCCATGAGAGACTCCTTCATTATTCGGAACCCAAGCGGAAGTGCTGTGCACCACGGTCGAGATTTCCCCGGACCCGCCCCAGCACCGCGAGCGAAAACACGCTCAGGACACCACGTTCGTTAGGTCGATAGCCGTCTCCTTCCTACTCTGCCGCCGGACAGACCGGCGCAGATGAGTCGCGCACCACGAGACGCGGCGGCAACATGACCGGTTCGGGGTGTCTGCCGTCGAGCAGGGCGAAGAGCATCGCCGCCGCCGCCTGCCCCAGTTCCGGCGCTCGCTGGCTGATCGTCGTCAGCGCGGGCACGAAGGTCGCCGCCCAGGGAATGTCATCGTAACCGACAATCGAGAGCCGCTCCGGCGTCGCATAACCGGCAGCGCGCGCCGCCTGGACCGCGCCCATCGCCATACGGTCGTTCAGGGCGATCAGCGCGGTCAGGTCGGGATGCGCGGTCAGCAATTGGGCCGCGCAGCGTGCGCCGCTGGCCGTGGAGAAGTCGCCGTCAGCGCGTGGCAGGCCGTCAAAGTCCAGCCCGGCGGCTTCTGCGGCCCGGCGTATCCCGGCAAGTCGGCTCGGCGTGGAGAAATTCAGGCTGTCCGGCGTGGCGATGACGCCGACGCGCCGGTGGCCGAGATCGATCAGGTGCGCCATGAGGCGCTCGCCGCCCATCGCGTCGTCGCTGCGCACGTAAAACGGCGACGGATGCTGGCCGATGGCGACGGCGGGGATGCCTTCGCGGCGCACCGGCTCCAGGATAGACATGTGCGGCACGTTGTCGATGGCGATCACGCCGTCCATGTAACCGCTGCGCAGCAGTTGCAGGTAGTGCAGGTCCGGCTCCGGCGTGGCCAGGCGCGGCGTGCTGAGCAGGATGTTATAGCCCTGCGCCCGGCATTCGGCCTCGATGCCTTCCAGGATGCTCATGACGTGCGGATCGGCGAAGATGGCGTCGTACACGATGGGAAAAACGACGGTGACGATGTTCGTTTTCCCCGACGAGAGGGCGCGCGCTACCAGGTTGGGCGTGTAATCCAGCTCTGCGATGGCCTGCATCACTTTTTGGCGCGTCTCCTCAGAAACGTAAGGCGTATTGGACAGCACCTTGGAGACGGTCGCCGTAGACACGCCCGCTCGTTGGGCTACATCTTGTAGGGTTGGCATAAAACCCCGCAAAACTCTTTACACTCGCGGCCTGGTTAAGCGCTTAACTATAGAATAGGCCGAATTGGGACGGCTGTCAAGATGGGCAGTGCCTTGCCAGGCAGCGGCGGTATAATGGGCGGCGTCTGGTCGCGCTAGAGGGTAGCTGGAATTGCGGAGAAGCGCCTCACCCCCTGCCCCCTCTCCACGCGGAGTACCGCATAGAGAGGGGGAAAAGCGCGTGACCGGCGTGCACACTCCCCTCTCTACGACTGCCGGGGTCCCCTCTGGGGTGGCAGTCGTGGAGAGGGGCCGGGGGTGAGGGATGGGCAACGCAAGGATTAACGTTGCAGACACGCGCTATTCTCGTGGCGTCCGCGCGGCTCTTTCCCCGCCGCTGGCCGCCCGCTCGCTTTTGGCCGCTGGGCCGCCGATCACTCACGTTCGCACGAGCAAGACACGTGCAGTAGGGATGGGTGGGAGAGGGGAACTATCCCAGAGTCTCATTACGTTGAGGCACTAAACTGCCCTTATCCTGTGCGCCTCATTTCAAGGAGAGAACGACGATGGAGTATGTACGTCTTGGCCGGACCGGTTTGAAGGTCAGCCGCCTGTGCCTGGGCACGATGAACTTTGGCCCGCTGACGACGGAGCCGGACAGCTTCGCCATCATGGATCGGGCGCTGGAACTGGGCATCAACTTCTTCGATACGGCCAATGTCTACGGCTGGAAGAAGGGCGAAGGCATCACCGAGAACATCATCGGGCGCTGGTTTGCCCAGGGCGGCGGGCGGCGCGAGAAGACGGTGATCGCCACGAAAGTGTACGGCGTTATGGGCGACTGGCCGAACGAGAGCCGCCTTTCCGCCCTGCACATCCGCCGTGCCTGCGATGAGAGCCTGCGCCGGATGCAGACGGACTACATCGACCTGTACCAGATGCACCACATCGACCGCGACACGCCCTGGGAAGAAATCTGGCAGGCGATGGAAGTCCTGGTGCAGCAGGGCAAAGTCCTGTACGTGGGCAGCAGCAACTTCGCCGGCTGGCACATCGCGCAGGCGAACGAAATCGCCAAACAGCGGCATTTCATGGGCCTTGTGTCCGAGCAGTGCCACTACAACCTCGCCTTCCGGCAGGTGGAGATGGACCTGTTGCCTGCCTGCCAGTCGTATGGGCTGGGTGTGATCCCGTGGAGTCCACTCGGCGCGGGCATTCTGGCGGGCGCACGGGCCGATGGCGGCAGGCGGCGCATCGAAGACGGGCAGGCAAAGGGCATCATCGAGAAGTACCCGGAGCGCATCCCGCAGTACGAGGCGTTCTGCGAAAAGATGGGTGAGAAGCCCGCCGATGTGGCCGTGGCGTGGCTGCTGGCCAATCCTGTCGTCACCGCGCCGATCATTGGTCCGCGCACGATGGAGCAGTTCACTGGCGGCCTGCGCGCCCTGGAGATCACGTTCACGCCGGAACAGCTCAAGGAACTCGACGCCATCTGGCCGGGGCCGGGTGGTCCTGCGCCAGAAGCCTACTCGTGGTGATCTGACCGCGTTCGGGCGCATGTCGGCCCGATCCCATCGCTCACTCCCTGCCCCTCTCGCCGCCTCACGAACGGCGAGGGGGACAAGGTGGGCAACGCAGGCAATGTCCCTGCAGGCGTCGTGTAGGGACGAGGCCTGCCTCGTCCGCATCTTCACACCAACCTGCCGCCCGGATGGAGAGGGGTGAGGGTTGATAATCGCGCACTCATCCTAACCCACTCTTGCCAAAGGAATCTAAACGAGCGCCGCTATCGCCGGACGCGCGGTGCGCTGATGTATGGGCGCGGCTTCAGGCCCTCGATCACGGCGCGCAGCCCGTGCAGGACCTCGCTGGGGAACAGGCCGTCGCGCTGGTGCACGCTCAGCCGGCTGCCTTCCCACATCGACTCAACGCGCTGGTTCGTGGTGACGAGCAGCACCGGGATGTCGAGGGCGCGCCAGTCGGCCCGCACCTGCGCCCACGCGCCGTTGTCTAGCATGGCGTGATCGAGCACGATCAGGTCGGGGCGGTGCTGATCGAGCATGAGCAATGCCTGATCCGCCGCATAGGCGCGCTGCACGGTGAGCGCCTTGTCCGTCATCTGGATCAGCCGTTCGAGCAAGAGTGGGAACTCGCGGTCTGAGAAGAGCAACAACAGGCTGTGGACCTCGCCGAAGCGCGCTAGCTCGTGGGCCAGCGTTTCGTGCGTGATGGGCTTGGTCAGGCAAGCGCTGACGCCCAGTTGCGCGGCGACCCATTCGGCGCTGGGCAGCGTGCATTCGATGAGCGGCACGCCCATATCGAGGACATCCGGGCCAATCGCCCCAGCCTGGTTGGGCCGCGCATTGTGGATGATGGCGCGCGGCTGGTAAGCGACGACCCAATCGTGAAGCGCGCCGCCGTCTTCCACCTGGATCACATCATAATCGGCCAGGTGATGCCGCACCAGCGATACGACGGTGTGATCCGTCTCCACGAGCAGCACGCGCGCCCGCGCCGCCACGCCCTCGGCCAGCCGGCCATCGCCGCCGCGCACGGACTGGGCGAGATAGCGCTCGGAGATGGGCAGCGAGAAGGTGAAACACGAGCCTTCGCCCTCGCGGCTCTCGGCCCAGATGCGCCCGCCGTGCGCCTCGACAAAACGCTTGCTGATGGCCAGCCCCAGCCCCGCCCCGCCGTGCGTACGCTGGATGGACGTGTTGCCCTGGAACACCTCGTCAAAGAGCCGCGCCTGCTGGTCGGCGGGGATGCCCTGCCCGGTGTCGCGCACGCTGATGGTCACCTCGCGCTCGACGCGGCGGGCGCTGATCTCGATCAGCCCGGCCTGCGTGAAGCGGTAGGCGTTG
Source organism: Anaerolineae bacterium (assembly GCA_020851855.1). Taxonomy (GTDB): domain Bacteria; phylum Chloroflexota; class Anaerolineae; order Aggregatilineales; family UBA2796; genus JADZBY01. The sequence continues at coordinate 1,177 of JADZBY010000379.1, read as the reverse complement.
CTCAACAGGTTGAGGACCACCTGGCGGATGCGCGTCCGGTCGATCTCCAGCGGCGGAAGCGCACCGACGATGTTCAATTCCAGCCTGACCGCGTGGCCCTTGATCAGGTATTGGGCGATGTCGAGGCTCTCGTGCAGCAGCGCGGCGATGTCCACCGTCTCCAGCGAGATGTTGTAGCCGTTCATCTCAAAGCGCGACAGGTCGAGCACGTCGCGCATCATGCCCAAGAGGTGCTGGCTGTTCCGGTAAATCTGGTGGATGTCGCGGCGCAAGCCCGGCGGCCACGTCATATCGCCGTACACGTCGGGCGACAGGTACATCACCTCGCTGAAGCCCACGATCAGGTTGAGCGGCGTCCACAACTCATGGCTGATGTTCGCGGCGAACTGCTCTTTAGAGCGGCGCGCGTCTTCCGCCACTTTGCGCGCCTGGATCAGCTCCAGTTGAATCTGGTGCTGCGTCTCGTAGGCCAGTTGGAGCGATTTCACGGTGCGGCTGAGTTCGGCCCGGTGATCGCGCGCCGCTTCGAGCAATTCCTGCGTGCGCGCCTGCATGTCGCTGTACCAGTGGATGGCCATGAACAGCGTGTAGGCGCTCAGGCCGCTTGCCCCGGCGGCCAGGACGAGCGTCACGCTCAATTCCATGAGCGGGTAGTGGCGCACGCCGAGCAGGTTGAGCAACAACGCACAGGCCGCAATCGCCGCGCTGCTGATCAGGCCGCCCCGGCTCACGATCAGGGCGCTCAGGAAGACGGCGGGAATGCCCAGATAGGGCAGCACCGGCTCATCCATGGCCAGCATGGCCAGCAGCAGCGTGGCCAGGATGCCGCTGACCAGGAAGCGGCGGGAAAAGCGCGGGCGCTGCGCGTTGGTGACCTGCGCCACGCGGGCGATCAGGATGGTGGCGAACGGGATCAGGACGTGGCCAAAGGGCAGGTCGCGGCGCACCAGCTGATACCACGCGCCCGCGATGCCGAACAGGATCACGGCGTGGCTCAGCCGCCACACCAGCTGCGAGCGCAAGACTTCCAGGACGCCGCGAAAGTCGTTGCTGGTCATGGTTACGGATGGGCCTGTCATGGCGTTTTCGGTTTCTGCGGTCAGATCACGCCCAGGCGTTGCAGCGTCTCGACAAGCGTCTCGCGGCTGGCCGGTTTGGCGACAAACGCCGACGCGCC
>JADZBY010000378.1 GCA_020851855.1 Anaerolineae bacterium | reverse complement strand
TCTCCGTTTTCCGGCAGAATCGGGCGATTCGAGCCTGCCGGTCGACCTGCATTCCCGCCCTGCGTAGGCCAAGCATCGGGCCGGGGCCATTGACGGGCGCAAAGCCGCTCTGCTATGCTCTTTTCCATCTGCACGTGGACAGGAAGTTGAGGCCAGCTGCTCTCTGATGACCAAGAAAGTGCACCTGCTGTTTGCCCTGACCATGATCGTCGCCCTGCTCGCCGGCGGTTCTGCCACCGTGCGCGCCGATCCCGACCCGGCCCACTCGCCATGCGCCCCGGAAAATATGAGCCTACCCGGTTGCGGCGAGGTGAGCGTCTTCGGCACGGAGATGCGCGCGCTGGCTGCCATGATGGCCCGCCACCCCGTCCCGGACCTGACGCCCATCCCCACCGACGACAATGAGCTGTTCAACCGCTCGATGCGCAAGGTGCTCGAACCTGCGCCCGTTTACGACGCGCCGGGCGGGAACCAGGTCGGACAGTTGCCGCAGGGCTTCGTCTTCGTCAGCGCTCCGGCGGGCTACAACGGCTGGGCGCGCATCGGCGAGGGCCAGTACGTGGCCGATACGGCGCTCGGCCCGGTGAACGCCGCCATCTCGCGCTTCTCCGGCGTGACGCTGCCCGGCAGTTTCCCGGCCATCCCCTTTGGCTGGGTGCTCCAGGACACGCGCCCCAGCCAGACGCCCGGCGCGCGCCCGCTGGAAGACACGCCCAAGCTCAGGCGCTATGCGCTGGTCAACATCTTCGCCACGCAGGTGGTGGATGGCTGGGAGTGGTATCTCGTCGGCCCGAACCAGTGGATCGTCCAGACCCGCATGGCCAAGATCAAGCCCGTGGCGCGGCCCGAAGGCGTCAGCGGCAAGTGGTTCGCCGTGGACCTTTATGAGCAGACGTTGGTCGCCTACATCGACGACGGGCCGGTGTTCGCCACGCTGATCGCGTCGGGCCTGTCGGCGTGGTCCACCACCGAGGGCGTGCATCAGGTCATGACCCGCTACAAGCGCGCGCCCATGACCGGCGCTGCGGGCGAGCCGGAATACTGGTATCTGCCCGCCGTGCCGTACATGCTGTACTTCACGGACACCGATCAGGCCATCCACGGCGCGTACTGGCACGACGGCTTCGGTTACCGGCGCAGTCGCGGCTGCGTCAACGTGACCATCACCGATGCGAAGTGGGCCTACGACTGGACCGAAGACGCGCCGAACGCTTACGTGTATGTGTACGAGAGCGGCGTGTACCGCTCCGGCGCCCCGGAGTGAGCCGGTAGACGCGAGATTGCAGCGAGAGCGGGCCACATGGTCCGCTCTTGTATTTTGCCGCCAGACCGTATTGCGGATGCACCCTCACCCCTTGCCCCTCTCCCGCCGCGCCCGATTTCGCGCTACAATCAAGGCGACCATCTGTGCTAGTCTGGCCTGGGAGCGGGCCGCCACTGCCTATGCAAGCCCTTGCGCGAACACTGGCCGGTTATGACCTGGAGCTGCTGCGGATCATCGGCAACCGCTGGGACGTTGACCTGAGCGGCCTCGACGCGCGCTCGGCGGCGGAGAAGCTGGCCGCCGCCATGCTCAACGCCGAAAAGGTGGCCGACGTGTGGAGCCGCCTGCCCGATGACCAGCGCGGCGCACTTCAGGCGCTTCTGCATTTGAAGAAGGACGTTAAGTCGCTGCCCGCCGCGGTCTTCTCCCGCATTCACGGCGAGATTCGCGCCTTCGGGCCAGACCGGCTGGTGCGCGAGAAGCCATACCTGAACCCGGCGAACGTGGCCGAAGCGCTCTTCTACCGTGGCCTGATCGCCAAGTCCTTCGCCGAATCGAACAAGGGCACGCAGCCGGTGATATTCATCCCCACCGATCTGGCGGCTATCATGCCCACGCGCCTGACCGGCTTCCAGCTTCACCCCGACGAGCCGGAGCACGTCGAAGCCTTGCCAGAACCGGAACCGGGCACAGTGCGCGCTGCCGATACGTCGCTCGTAGATGACCTGACCACGTTGCTGGCCGCCTGTCAGGTGGCCGACGTCGAGCTGATCGACGGCGCGATCCGCGATGACATCCGCGAAGACCTGCGCCAGCACTTGCTCGGCGCGTCCAGCCCTGCCCGGCTGGCCCTGATGGTCGCGCTGGCGCTGGACATGGGGCTGGCAACGCTCAACGAAAATGCGCTGCTCAAGCCGGTGGCCGCCACCGCCCGCACGTGGCTCGACGCCAGCCGCCCGGCCCAGGTGCGGGCGCTCGTGGATGCATGGCTCAAGAGCGCCACCTTCAACGAGCTATGGTACACGCCCGGCCTGGCCCCGGAGCGCGCCGGCTGGGGCAATGACCCGGCGCTCGCCCGCAAAACCGTGCTGCGCTTCCTGGAGATGGTCCCGCTCTCGGACTGGTGGCCCGTCGAGGACCTGATCGAGGCCGTCAAAGAGGATGAGCCGGACTTTCAGCGCCCCGGGGGCGACTACGAGAGCTGGTACATTCGCGACGCGCAGTCCGGCAATTACCTGCGCGGCTTCGAAAGCTGGGATCAGGTCGATGGCGCGGTGCTGCGTTTCGTGCTGACCGGGCCAATGCACTTTCTCGGCCTGATCGACGTGTCCTCGGATGGCGCCGCCTGCCGCCTGAATGCGTACGGGCGCGCGCTCGTGCCGGATGGCGGCGAGTGGCCCAAGGGCGGCTCGGCTCCGGAAGGGGCGTCCCTGCGCATCCAGCCCGACGGCCTGATCGAAGCGCCGCGCGCGACCAGCCGCTTTGAGCGTTTCCAGGTGGCGCGCTTCACCATGTGGGAGAAGGCCGCCGACCCGTACCTGTACCGTGTCACGGCGGACGGCATCGCCATCGCCAAGCGGCAGGGCCTGCGCGCCGACCAGATCGTCACCTTCCTTCGCCGCGTGGCAGAAGGCCAGCTTTCCGACGATCTGGCGCGCCAGATCGAGGCCTGGGGCAAGGCGGCGGCAAGCGAGCCGGTCACGCTGAGTCGTGTCGTGGTGTTGCGCACGCCCGGCCCGGAACTCATGGACATGATCCTGAATACCCCGGCCCTGCGGCGTTATCTCGGCGCGCCGCTTGGCCCGTCGGCGGTGGTGGTGCGCGATGGACAATGGCAGCACCTCGCCAGCGCGCTGAATGACGCCGGGATCGCGGCGGATGTGAGCGTGGAATAGGCGGACCTCATCGCGGACCACGACGGCGGGCGCGTCGCGACGCGCCCCTACATGTTGCGGCGCTGTAGGGGCGGCTTGCGAGCCGCCCGGCAACCGTGGCTGCTCGCGCGTGTGGTAGCGGGCCTTCGGACCTCATCGCGGACCACGACGGCGGGCGCGTCGCGACGCGCCCCTACACATTGCGGCGCTGCAGGGGCGGCTCGCGAGCCGCCCGGCAACCTGATCTGCCCCTGTCCCTGATACCCCAGTACATTCGTGGAAACGCCGTTCGAGGCGAAGACACAATTGCGGATAAGGCGGACGAGGCAGGCCTCGTCCCTACAGGCGATTCGTAGGGACAACGCCTGCGTTGTCCGCGTTTTCCCCCCGTCCCGCCGCGTGACTGCACGACGCTTCACCACCCGTCGGCCTGTCCACCGTTGGCAAGTCGCCCGCCCTGAAGGATAATCGGGCCGACCATGACGCCATTCTCCCGTCCGGGCGCACCCCGGACTGGTCACGATTGCTGGAGCGCGGTATGCACGAGCCGGAGCACACCCCGGAGCAGCCAGGGACCGAGCGCCCGTTTCTGTCCATCATCATCCCGGTCCTGAACGAAGAACATCGCCTTCCGGACAGCCTGCGTAAGATCGACGCCTTCCTCAACGCCCAGCCGTACCGCGCCGAAGTCGTCGTGGTCGAAAACGGCAGCACGGACGCCACCGTCCGTGTGGTGGAAGATTTCGCCGCGACCCATCCCTACGTGCGACTGTTCGCCGGTTTGCCCAGAGGCAAGGGGCGCGCCGTCCGCCGGGGGATGCTCGAAGCGCGCGGCGAGTACCGCTTCATCTGCGATGTGGACCTGTCCATGCCCGTCGAAGAGATCACCAAATTCCTGCCGCCCGCGCTGGATAATTACGACGTGGCCATCGGCTCGCGTGAGGCGAAGGGCGCGCGCCGCTACGACGAGCCGGTCCACCGCCACCTGATGGGCCGCGTCCTGAACTGGCTGGTGAAGATCTTCGCCATTCGCGGCTTCGAGGATACGCAGTGCGGCTTCAAGTCGGTGCACCGGCGCGCCGCCGAGGATATCTTCGCCGTCGGGCAGATCAACGGCATCGGCTTCGACGTGGAAATGTTGTACATCGCGCGCAAGCGCGGGTATCGTATCCGCGAAGTGCCGATCAACTGGTATTTCAACGCCGACAGCCGGATGCGCCTCTTTCAGGACTCGCTGGCCATCATCGGGGAGATCTTCCAGATTCGCCGCAACTGGCGGGATGGCGTTTACGAGCGTGCGCCTCACCCGCCCGAATTTGTGCCGGATGGGCAATAGTAGCCCGGATCAATTTGGGATATACTCTTAAAAAATCCTAAACTTTCTGGCCATCTGCCAGCCGCAACGAACGCCCAATTCAGTGTTATACCATCTGACTAGACCAATCCAGGGGGATACCTGATGCCCGCCGATCTGTTCGACAAAGTGCAAAACTACACGCTCGCCCGCGATGCCATGGCGCGGGGTGTGTATCCCTACTTCCAGGCCCTGCAAAACTCCGAAGGCGCAACCGCGCTGTTCCAGGGCAAAGAAGTGATCATGCTCGGCTCCAACAATTACCTGGGGCTGACCACGCACCCGAAGGTGCGCCAGGCGGCGGCGGATGCGGTGCTCGAATATGGCACAAGCTGCACCGGGAGCCGCTTCCTGAACGGCACGCTGGAGCTGCACCTCGAGTTGGAGCGCCGCCTGGCCCGCTTCATGCAGACCGAGGCCGCGCTGACCTTCACCACCGGCTACCAGACCAACGTGGGGACCATCTCCGCGCTGGTGGGCAAGGGCGACTACGTGATCATCGACAAGGAAGATCACGCCAGCATCGTCGATGGCTGCCTGATGGCCTTTGGCGAGATGCGCCGCTTCAACCACAACGATACGAGCAGCCTGGAAGTCCAGCTCTCGCGCCTGCCGGAAGACGCCGGCAAGCTCGTCGTGGTGGACGGCGTGTACAGCATGGGCGGCGACATCGCCCCGCTGCCGGAAATCGTGCGCATCGCCAAGAAGTACGGCGCGCGCATCATGGTGGACGACGCGCACGGCATCGGCGTGACCGGCCCGATGGGGCGCGGCACGGCGGCGCACTTCGGCCTCATGGACCAGGTAGATATCGTGATGGGCACGTTCAGCAAGAGCTTTGCCTCGGTGGGCGGCTACATCGCCGGCAAGGCCGATGTGCTCCACTATGTGCAGCACCACGCCCGCGCCCTGATGTTCAGCGCCAGTCTGCCGCCCGCCAACGCCGCCACGGTCATGGCCTGCCTCGACATCATCGAGGAAGACCCGTCCATGATCGACCGGCTCTGGGAAAACGCGAACTTCATGCGCGAAAGCCTGACGCGCATGGGCTTTGACACGGGCCGCAGCAATACACCCATCATCCCGATCATCATCGGGGAAGACCTGCGCACCGTGCTGGCGTGGCGCGCGTTGGCCGATGGCGGCGTGTACGTCAACCCGGTGGTGCCGCCCGGCGTGCCCGCCAACAAATCCCTGCTGCGCACCAGCTACACGGCCACCCAGAAGCGCGAGCACCTCGTGCGGGCGCTCGAAGTGCTGGCCGATGTGGCCGAGCGTCTGGACCTCATCCCCGAACACCGCAGCCAGTTGAAAGAATCCGTCGGCTGAGGCAGACATGCAAAGCCCCTCTCGGTGACGAGAGGGGCTTTTTTTGTTGAGGAAGCCAGAAGCCCCGCGCTAAAGCACGGGGCTGAAACTACGAAGCCCTTCGGGCTGAAAGCGTATTCCAGCCCGTCAGGGCTTTGTACGTTTCAGCCCGGTCGCTTCGCGCCACACGAAGCCGTGAAAGCCCATCAGCGCCCGGTGCGCCGCCTTTCCACGACTCGCCACAAAAAGACCGGCCTCGATGTGAGGCCGGCCTTTTTTCGTTATGAAGAAGGGATCGTCCGCGCTTACTTGCTGGGCGTGGGCGTCGCCATCATCATGTTCATGCCGCCCGTGATCATCTGCGTCATGTCCATGGCATTGGCAGGCGCTTCCACCGGCTGAGCCTGGTTGATCTGGGCCAGACGAATATCGAACTGCATGGAGATGCTGATCGGATTGGTCCCCGCAGCCGGCGCTTCACCGGTCAGCATGGCCATCGTCTGCGGGTCGAGGGTCGTCGCGAAGTTGATGCTCAGACCGTGCGGCATCTGGTCGCTGACGCCGATGTAGCGCGTGGCCTGGATCGTCGTCGTATCGAAGATGGGCTGGAACATGGGGCCGAGCATAGCCAACGACGCGGCTTCGTCGCCCAGCGCCTGCAGCGCCTGAGCGGCCTGCGGGGTCGCCAGGAACTCGCCCAGCGGCTTCAGGTCGATGTTCGCCGTCAGGGCGCGGGTCGCGACGTTGTCCACGCTGGGGTCGTCCGCCGCCGAGCCGGTGACCAGGTTCGGGACCTGCTCGAAAGCGCTGCCAAGCGCCGCAAGCTGGGCCGGATCGACGCTGCCCGCCGCACCGGCGATCCTGGACGGGTCGATGGGCAGGTTGCCGCCCTGCATCCCGGCCTGGATGAGCTGGGGCAGGTTCAGCATGAGCCACTGCTCGCCCGCGTCCGACGACAGGATGTACAGGTCGCCGTCCACGATGCGGAACTCAAGCGCGCCCTGCTGGGCCTCGGGGCCGGTGAGCGAGGCGTTCATCGTGAGCTGCATCAGCAGGCCGGCCAGCGCCGACGCTGGATCGCTGACGTTCGGGTTCATCGCCGTCGCGTCGACGGTCCCTGCACCGGTGACGGCGATGGCCATATCGCCTTCGGGCGCGCCGGCCACGCTCAGGTTGAAGGAGAACGATTCGATCTGAAACGACTTGATGTTGGCAACGTTGGCGTCCGCAGCGGCGGCCAGTGCGCAGTCGTCCGCGCTCAGGCCCGGCAGGCAGCCGTCCTGCGCGCTCACACTGAACGCCGGGGCCAGCGCGAACACACCGACCAAAAGTAGCAACACGCCCAAACGGAACAGCGACTTCATTGAGCACCTACTCCTTGTGATGAACAACCGGTACGTGGCCTCTCGCCGCACGGCGAACGGCGCCGCCGCTACCTTCTCCGCTTCAGCCGTTCCATGATCTGGTCGACGATCTCGCCAGCAATGCGGCCAAACAGAGATTGAAGCAGAATCCGCAAAAACAGGCCAATACAGCCGCCGGGTCCCATCATGCCTTTCTATACGCACCAGACAGAGTGATGGTTTCAGTCTAGTGGACTTCGGGCCGCATGGCAACCCCTCAGCATGTTGACACACATAGCAGCAGCGCATAGGCTGCTGCTGTCGAATTGGCGCTGAATGCAGGATATGCCCAAGTGTAGGCCACTTCCCGGAAAGATGATATAAGAATCTGTTAAAAATCCTGTCACGATGCGCTAACAGAGTGCACAATTCGGGTGGACCGGACGCAACAAGGGTGAATGATGGCCAACAAGCTGAACTCGATGCGCTTCCTGGAGACGAACGGCGTGCCTTACGACGCCGCGACGTTTGATGCGAGCGTGCACGACGCTGTTGAAGTAGCTCGCTTGCTCGGTGCGCCGCCCGAAACGGTGTACAAGACGCTCGTGGTCGAGCGCCCCGGCGGCAAGCCGATGCTGGTCATGATCGCGTCCAACCGCCACCTGGACCTCAAGCGGCTCGCGGCGGAGACCGGTCACAAGAAGCTGAACATGGCCTCACACAACGACGCCGAGAAGCTGACCGGCCTCAAGGTGGGCGGAATCAGCGCGCTGGCCCTCGTGCACAAGCGCTGGGACGTGCTGATCGACCGGCCCGCGCTGGACCAATCGCACATCTACGTCAGCGCCGGGCAGCGCGGCGTGAACCTGCGCGTGCCCGTCGCCGACTTGATCCGCATCCTGAACGTGAAAGTGGTCGACGCCAGCAGCGACATGCCGGCGTGACAACACCTTGCCGCTACAGCACCAGCGCGATGGCTTCAACCTCGACCAGAACGCCGCGCGGCAGGTTCAGATTGCCCACCGTGCTGCGCGCGGGTGGGCTGTCTTTGAAGAACTCGGCGTACACGGCGTTCATCGCCTCAAAATCGCCCATGTTGTGCAGGAACACCGTCGTCTTGACCACAGACTCCAGCGCCGCGCCCGCGTCTTCGAGCAGGGCCTTGAGGTTCATCAGCACGCGCCGCGCCTGTACGGCCACGTCGCCTTCCACGAGCGTGTTGGTGGTCGGGTCGATGGCGATCTGGCCGGAACAAAACACGAATCCGTTGGCCACGATAGCCTGCGAGTACGGGCCGATGGCCTTTGGCGCATCGTCGGTTACCACGGTGTGACGGTACATGCTTGTTATCCCCCTCAGTGAGCGCCTGCGCCGGTCCCATTCCCACTGTCCGCGCCCGGACCGGGCTGCACTCGGCGAAAAAAGGCGCGTTCCTGGTTCATGAGCGTATGCCGGATGCGCATCCGGTGGCGTTCGTCCAGGGGCGGCAGCGCGTCCAGCGGGAAGTAGCGCACTTCAAGCGACTCCTCGTCGTTCACGCGCGGCTCGCCCTTTATGGGGCGGCAGGCGAACACCATGCTGACGATGATCACCTCGTCGCCGTTCGGGTAGAAGAAATGGTGGTCCGGCCCGCTGTACACGCCGACCAGCCGCTCCGGCACGACCTCAACGCCGGTTTCTTCGAAGATTTCGCGCGCTACGGCGTCGGCAGGCTCTTCGCCAGGGTCCAGCGCGCCGCCGGGCAGGCTCCATTCGCCATTGTCGCTGCGCCGCTGCAAAAGAACCTCGCCCTTGTCGTTAATCACGACTCCCGCCACGCCGGGGCTGAGCAGCAAGTCGGTCCCGATCTTGCCACGAATGGTGCGAATGTAGTCGGAGATGGGCATGTCGCTCTCGTTTACTCCCGGCTGAAGTCCGTGCGGGGATCGTTGCGCAACGCCTGCACGAGGTAACGCAGGTGGCGCGGGTCGAAGTCGGGCGGAATCTGGTCGGGCCGGACCCAGCGCACGGCGAGCGACTCGTCGTCGTTGACGCGCGCCTCGCCGCCCAGCAACCGGCAGCGAAAGACGATGGTCAAAAACTGCATCATGTCGCCGTTGGGATAGTAGACCACGCCGTCATCTTCGGCATATACGCCCACGATCTGCTCCGGCTCGACATGCAGCCCGACCTCTTCCCACACCTCGCGGGCCGTAGCCGGGGCGGGTTCTTCGCCCGGCTCCAGAATGCCGCCCACCAGCGCCCAGGTTTTCGTAT
>JADZBY010000377.1 GCA_020851855.1 Anaerolineae bacterium | reverse complement strand
TGATGAACGCCAGCGCCAGGCCTTACAACGCCATCTCGTCAAGCGCCTGGAGGGCTTGGGATTCTAGGTTCAACTTGCTGCCGCCTAACCCTTTTTCAGGAGAGGAGAGGCTGTTATGCACTTTGAGCGGCGGACATTGTCCCGTGAGGCGATGGCAACGCCCTGACCTCACCCCCGTCCCCTCTCCACGACTGCCGCCCCAGAGGGGACCCCGGCAGTCATAGAGAGGGGAACGACCCTGCGCCATTATCCCCCTCTCCACGCGGAGTACCGCGTGGAGAGGGGGTAGGGGGTGAGGCAGCGTTCGGAACAGGCTTTAGAGCGCCGCACGGCTCGCTCTCTCCAGCCAAAAAACCTCACGCCGGGAACCTGGGCGTGAGGTTTTTCGTTTACGGAGTGCATACGGTCTTGCGCAGATCAGTGTATGCTAGTGGCGCATCTGCAACGTTGGATGTGCAGATACGCCCTGATTGATCTGCGAGAGGTAGTGAAGAGGAGTGTGGAATGAGAAGGTCAATGCGTAATGTCATGGTAGCAGCAGGCGCGCTGCTCGTCGCGGTGTTGGTCATGCAGGCTGCCGCGCCGGCCCGCGCTCAGGATTCGGGCACGCCCGACCGGCGCACCATCACGGTGAACGGCGTCGGCACCGTCTCGATCTCGCCCGATACGGCCTACATCCGCGTCGGCGTGGACGTGGTGAATGCCGCGCTCTCCGAAGCGCTCAGCAGCGCACGCACCGGCATGGAAGCCGTCATGGCCGCCCTGACCGGAGCGGGCATCGCGCCAGAAGACATCCAGACGGACCAGTACACGGTTTTCCGCGAAGACCGCTTTGAGCCGACGACGAATACCAGCGCTAACGTCTTCCGCGTCATCAACATCGTCCGCGTCACGGTCCGCAATGTGGATCAGGTCGCGGACGTGCTCAATGCGGCGGTGGACGCGGGCGCGAACGCCATCAACAGCGTCGAGTTCGGCGTGGCCGATGTGCGCCCGACCGAATCGTCCGCCCGCACGCTGGCCCTGGACGATGCGCGCGCTCGCGCTGCCGAGCTTGCGGCGGCGGTGGGCGGCACGCTGGGCGAGGTGCTGACCATCCAGGAAACCGGCGGCTTCGTGCCCTTTGACCAGTTTGCGCGCGGCATGGGCGGCGGCGGCGGCGCTGGCCCGGTCAGCCCCGGCAGCCTGCAGGTGTCGGTGAGCCTCGTGGTGACGTTCGCCTTGCAGTAAGGCTCCCTGTTCTGAACGCCGACTCCGTTCCCGGCCCCGCTCCCACGTGAGGGCCGGGAATCCCCACCTCGACCATGTAAGATCGGCCCCTGGCCAATCGTCTAATTAACGGAGCGCCGGGGGCAGCTTTCATCAAGACTGCTCCCGGTCATCGCTACCGCTCGTTGCGCCGCTCCAGGGTCAAAAAACCCGCGCTCGCTTCGAGGCTGCATCTACACCGCCGGGCACAGGTGGAACATTCCGGCGAAAAACAGGAGTCTTGGCTTCACATGGAAATGGAAAAGGTCGTCATCATTGGTTCGGGTCCGGCAGGGCTGACCGCAGCGCTGTACACGGGGCGCGCCGGGCTGAATCCGGTCGTCATCGCCGGGCCGCAGTTTGGCGGGCAGGTATCCCTGACGCATGAGATAGAGAATTATCCCGGTTTCCCCGGCGGCAGCGGCACGGACCTGATCGAGACGATGCGCGAGCAGGCCGAGCGGTTCGGCGCGCGCATCGATATGGACGTGGCGCTGAGCGTCGATCTCACGAACGGCTCGCCCTTCCGCGTCAAGACCGGGAACCGCGAGTATCTGGCCGAGGCGTTGATCGTCACGTCGGGCGCGTCACCTCGCCTGCTGAATGTGCCGGGCGAAAAAGAACTGACCGGGCGCGGCGTGAGCTATTGCGGCACGTGCGACGGCTTCTTCTTCCGGGGCAAGAAGATCGTGGTGGTTGGCGGCGGCGATAGCGCCATCAAAGAAGCCCTGTTCCTGACCCGCTTTGCCACACACATCGACGTCATCCACCGCCGCGACTCGCTACGGGCCGAGGCGGCGCTGGCCGAGCGCGCCTTCGCCAACGACAAGATCACCTTCGTCTGGAACACGGTAGTCGAGTCGATTCAGGGCGCGGACAAGGTGAACAGCGTCGTGCTGCGCGATGTGGTGACCGGCGAGACGCGCGAGCACCCGACCGAGGGCGTCTTCATCTTCATCGGCCACGAGCCGAACAACGCCATTCTCAGCGAGCAACTGAAGATGGACCCGCTGGGCTACGTACTGACCGACAAGCACATGCAAACCAGCATCGAGGGCGTTTTTGCGGCGGGCGAAATCCAGGACCCGCTCTGGAAGCAAGTCGCCACGTCGGTTGGGCAGGGCTGCGCCGCTGCGCTGGCCGCCGAAGAGTGGCTGTCGCAGCGCGAGCGGGTCAGCGCGCCCACCAGCACCAGCGCCGCCGTCTGAGCCGGACGGGAGCGCGAGAATGACGAGAGCGTGGTCTATGGACCGCGCTCTTTTTGTTTTGCGCCCAAACCTTACCTCTTGACGCTCATCTATTTTCGTATTATCCTAATTAGGCAATCTCCAAAATAGAGGCGACCATGTCCCAGGACGAGATGAATACGCTGTTGGAGTTCTTCAAGGTGCTCGCCAACGAGAGCCGCCTGAAGATCGTGGGCATTCTGGCGGGCGGCGAGCGGACCGTGGGCGAATTGGCGGCTATGCTCGGCGTCAAGGAGCCGACCGTCTCCCAGCACCTCTCAATGCTCAAGCATTACAACCTGGTCAGCGTCCGCTCGCAGGGCAATTACCGCTATTACGCCTTCAACCCCAAGACGCTCGAAGCGATGAGCAAGGACGTGTTCAGCCGCGAGAAGCTCGCCGCGCTGGTCCAGGGATCGGCGGCGATGGGCGACGCCTACGAGCGCAAGGTTTTGCAGACGTTCTTCGATGGCGAGCGGCTGGTGCAGTTCCCCGCTTCGGAGAAGAAGTGGCTGGTCATCCTGCGCTGGCTGGCGGATCGGTTTGAGTGGGACCGGCGCTACACGGAGAAGGAAGTGAACGAGATTCTGACGCGCCACCACGAGGACTACGCCACCATCCGCCGCGATCTGGTCGAGCGTGGCTTTATGCAGCGCGAGCGCGGCGTGTACTGGCGCGTCGGGGGCGAAAGGGGTGAGGCATGACCGGCCTTGCCGGTATTCCTGCCCAGCGCCTTCACAACCATAAGCTTGAAAACGCCCGCCTGGCCCGTCCCGACGCGGTGATCGCCTGGTTAGGCGCGGTCCAGGCGCAGGAGTACGCCCACGCCAAATGGGCGCTGGCGCTGCGGCTGCGCGGCGCAACGGAAGAGCGCCTTGAGGCGGCGTTCACCGACGGGGCGATCCTGCGCACACACGTCATGCGTCCAACGTGGCACTTCGTCCTTCCCGAAGATATTCGGTGGATGCAAGCGCTCACCGGCCCACGCATCCACGCCGCCAACGCCAGGCGATACCGCGAACTTGAGCTGGACGAGCGCACACTGCACCGCAGCAGCGACATAATCGTCGAGGCGCTGGCGGGCGGCAAATTCCTGACGCGGCCCGAACTGGGCGCAACGCTGGAAGGGCATGGCATCCCTGCCAGCGGGCAGCGGTTGAGCTACATCGTGATGCGCGCCGAGATTCACGGCCTGATATGCAGCGGACCGCGCCAGGGCAAGCAGTTTACCTATGCGCGGCTTTCCGAGCGCGCGCCACATGCTCGGACGCTGCCCCGCGATGAGGCGCTGGCCCTTCTCGTGCGGCGCTACTTCACCAGCCACGGCCCGGCGCAGGTCAACGACTTCGTCTGGTGGTCGGGCCTGACCGCCGCCGATACGCGGGCGGGCCTGGAGATGAACGGGCCGCATCTCATCTCGGAGATTATCGCGGGCAAGACATACTGGCGGGCGGCGTCGGCTCCCACGGTGGAGACGGCGCCACCCGGAGCGATCCTGTTGCCGCCCTACGATGAATACATCAGCTACCGGGATCGGACGGCGATTGTTGAGCCGGGACAGGCATTTCCCGCCACCAACGCGGAGTTCAACGCGATGATCGCGATACGGGGCGTGATCGTCGGCACATGGCGGCGCACACTTGCCAGAGACCGCGCGCTGGTGGAGACGCGGCCCCTTCGTCCCCTCACCGCCGGCGAGCGCGACATGCTGGCGCAAGCCGCAACCCGGTATGCCGACTACCTGGGTCTGCCGGTCGATCTCGAGACATAATGTTCACGCTCGGCCTCACACCCACACGTGGCGTGAGGCCGGGACGAACGCTCAGCGATAACCGGGCAGGAAGTCCTTCTCCGCCTCAAACATCTCCAGCGTCATCTGCTTGATCTCGGCGGGCGAGCACATCGCGGCGGTGAGCGGGTCGAGCATGAGCGCCCACACGGCGGCGTCGATGCTACGCTCGATGGCGGCGGTGGCGGCCAGATCGAACATGCGCATGTTCGAGTCGCAGATGGCCGCCATCTGCGGCGGCAGATTGCCATACACCGTGGGCTGCACGCCGTTGGAATCGATCATACACGCCACCTCGACGCAGCCATCGCCGGGCAGGTTGGCGATGAGCGGCCCGCCGCCCTTGTGCCGGTTCATCACGTTGCCGTGAATGCGGAAGGGCGTATTTTTCTCGCGCGCTTCGATGATCCACGAGGCGTATTCCCAGCTACGCTCCCAGTCGGTCGGTTCGTCGCCGCGCACCAGCCGCGCCCGGTAGTCGTCGGCGGCTCTGCGCCACAGCGGCCACCCGTCGGCGTAGAAACTGGAGCCGCCGTCGTAGCCGGAGCGTGCGTATCTGGCCAGAAGGTCCTTGCGCTTGCGGTAATAGGGCAGGTATTCGCTCAGATGGCCCGACGACTCGGTGATGAATGCGCCAAAGTGCAGCATCATGTCCTTGCGCACCAGGTCGGCGGCGTCGTCCGGGTTGGCGGGCGTCCCGGCCAGGTCCAGTTGCGCCTTGGCCTTGAGCGTCGGGTACAAATCCCGGCCCTGGTGCTCCAGTTTGGTGAACCACGCCAGATGGTTGATGCCAGCGCACTCCCAGGCCATCTCCTCATAGGGCACGCCGGCGCGCCGGGCGAGCAGGTGGCTCGTGCCCTGCACGCTGTGGCACAGCCCGACGGCCTGCATGGGGCTGGTGCGTCCGGCGGCGAGCATGAGCATGTTCATCGGGTTCGTGTAATTGAGCACGAGCGCGTCGGGGCACAATTCGGCGGCGTCGCGCAGGATGTCCAGCCAAATGGGGATGGTGCGCAGGCCCTTGAACAGCCCGCCGGGGCCGATGGTATCCCCGATGCACTGGTCGATGCCGTATTTGAGCGGGATGTCGTTGTCGAAGCGCACGCAGGCCAGGCCGCTTACCTCGATGCAGTTGACCAGGTAATCTGTGCCGGGCAGCAGCGTGCGGCGGTCAGGCGACGCGGTCACGGTCCAGCCGTCGCGGCCCAGGGAGTCGATCAGGCGGGCGATGACCTGGTGCATCATCTCCAGGCGCTCCAGGTCGATGTCGCACAGGGCGATCTCACCGCGCTCCGCGCCGGGAATGCGCAGGATGTCGTTCATCAGGCGGGGGGTGAAGCCGCTGCCAGCACCGATCATGGTGACTTTGATGGGCCGTGGCATGGGACCGGGCAGGCCGCGCGGATCGTCGGCAGCTTTGGTGTGCTCGGCGTGTCCTTTGGAGAGAGTTGTCTCCGGCATGGATTGGGGTGCTCCTGATTAAGGTCAGAGTATTGCGCGCAAAAGGGGGCTGTCGGTGGCCGTCCAATGTGGGGAAGTATAACACGAGGCGGCAAAGACAGCCTTCACCCACGACATGCCCGCGAATCCGGTATAATCGCGCGCTGTTCAAGGAGATTCCTCGATGATCCACCACCCTGAACCGATCCGCGTCAGCCCAAACCGCCGGTTTCTCGTGACAGCCAACGGCGCGCCGTTTTTCTGGCTGGGCGACACCGCCTGGGAGTTGTTTCACCGCCTGACTCGCGAAGAGGCGGACGAGTACCTGGAGAACCGCCGCCGGAAGGGCATGAACGTCATCCAGGCCGTTGCGCTGGCCGAGTTTGACGGGCTGCACACGCCGAATCCCTACGGACACCTGCCGCTCCTGGACGACAACCCGGATATGCCCAACGAGGCGTATTTCGAGCACGTCGATGCCGTGATTGATCTCGCGGCGGAAAAGGGCCTGTACATCGCCCTGCTGCCGACCTGGGGCGACAAGTACAACAAGATGTGGGGCGGCGGACCGGTGATCTTCAACGCGGACAACGCGGCGCGCTATGGCGCGTGGATGGCGCGGCGTTACGCGGACCGCAGCAACCTGATCTGGGTCCTGGGCGGCGACCGGCCCGAATCGCACGAGGGCGTCGATTTTGCGCCGGTGGTGCGGGCCATGGCGAACGGCGTCCGCTCTGTGGTCGGCCCGGATGCGGTGCTCACCTACCACCCGAACGGCGGGCGCGGCTCGTCGTCCACCTTCCACAACGACGACTGGCTGTCCATGAACATGTGGCAATCGGGCCACCTGGAGCCGGATTTGCCCAACTGGGAGATGATCGCGCAAGATTACGCCCGGACGCCGATCAAGCCCGTGCTGGACGGCGAGCCGAATTACGAGGACCACCCGATCAACCCATTTACGCGGCAGTGGCGGCCCGAACTCGGCACGTTCAACGATTACGACGTGCGCAAGCAGGCGTATCGCGCCGTATTCGCCGGGGCGTGCGGGCACACGTATGGCCATCATAGTATCTGGCAGTTTTACACGCCGGAACGCACGCCGGTCAACTTCCCGCAGATGCCGTGGCGCGAGGCGCTGGACCGGCCCGGCGCGTCGCAGTTGATTCACCTCAAGCGGCTCGTGCTCTCCCGCCCGTACCTGACGCGCATCCCAGACCAGGCCATGATCCGGCTGGCGGACGAGACGCGCCCACGGCGCGTGCAAGCCACGCGCGACTCCGAGGGCCGTTATGCGTTCGTGTACGTCCCGGCGGCGGGCCAGACGGTTGAGGTGAGCCTGGATGGGCTGGAAGGCGGCATGATCGCGGCGTGGTGGTATGACCCGCGCACCGGCGAGGCCCGGCAGATCGCCACGTTGGAGCGCACGGCGAGTGTGCGCTTTATCAGCCCGGCGACCGGCCCCGATTGGGTGCTCGTGCTGGAAGACGCCTTCCGCCGCTTCCCGCCGCCCGGCAGCGCGCCAAACGAGGGGTAAGGACCCTCTCCCCGCCGCAGATGGGCGGACAACGCAGGCGTTGTCCCTACGAAGGCGCGGCGTAGGGACGAGGCCTGCCTCGTCCGCTCGTCCCCCCACCGAAGATAGACGGACAACGCAGGCGTTGTCCCTACGAAGGCGCGGTGTAGGGACGAGGCCTGCCTCGTCCGCTCGTTCCCCACCGAAGATAGGCGGACAACGCAGGCGTTGTCCCTACGAAGGCGCGGTGTAGGGACGAGGCCTGCCTCGTCCGCCCCTCTCCCCACCGACGATGGGCGGACAACGCAGGCGTTG
>JADZBY010000376.1 GCA_020851855.1 Anaerolineae bacterium | reverse complement strand
CTGCATCTGACAGGCCGGGCGCTGCGCGACTGACAGGGGGACACGATGGACATCCGCAAGTTTCTCGCCATCGTCCGGCGCGACATCATCATCCTGTTCAAGGACACGCCGACGCTGTTGATCATCCTCGGCGCGCCGCTGGTCCTGACCTTCATCATCTCGGCGGCGTTCAGCGGCCTGGGCAGCGGCGGCGGCGGGCCAATCCGCGACATTCCCGTGCTCGTCGTCAACCAGGATTCCGGTTCCCCGATGGGCAACATGGGCGAACCGCTGGCCCGCATCTTCACCGATCCGCCCGCAGGCGCGCTGGCCGATCTGCTCAACGGCGCGGCGCTCTCCGACGCGGACGAGGCCCGCCAGCGCGTCCGCAAGGGCGAGGCGGCGGCGGCAGTCATCATCCCGCCGGACTTCTCCGAGCGGCTCATGATGCCCGGCGGCGACAACAAAGTGCGCGTCGAGGTGTATCGCGACGTCGGCTCGCCGCTCAGTTCCGAGATCGTGTATTCGATCACAAACCAGATGATCAACGGGCTGGCCACCGGCTCGATTGCCGCCGGGGCCGCCGCGCGCGCCGATCTGGCCCTTTTGCCCCAGGCAGCGGCCATCGCGCAGGAAGTCGGCCAGCGTGTCGCGCTCGATCCGCCTATCCAGGTGCGCAGTTCCCTGTCGGGGCCGGAAGCGTCCGGCCAGCGTGGATCGGGCCTGAACCTGCTGCAATACTTTGCCCCGGCGATGGCCGTGTTTTTCCTGAATTTCACGGCGGCGTTCGGCGTCCTGTCTATCATGGAAGAGCGCGAGCGCTGGACGCTGCAACGGATGCTCGTCACGCCGACCAGCCGGGCCACGATCCTCGCCGGCAAGCTCGGATCGGCCTACGTCAACGGCGTGATCCAGCTCACCATCCTGGTGATCGCCATGTCGCTGTTCGCGCCGATCACGGGCAGCAGCGCGCCGGTGTGGGGCACGAATATCCCCGGCCTCGCCTTGATGATCCTGGTAGTGGCGGCGGCGTCCGTCGGGCTGGGCACGCTCATCGCGGGCGTGGCCAAAGACCGGGTGCAGGCGGCGGTCCTGATCAACGCCGTCATGATCGTGATGGGCATCGCCGGCGGCACGTTTTTCGCCACCGGGACCGGCGCGCCGCCGCTGGGAACGATCAGCCTGCTCACGCTCAACTGGTGGGCCACCGAGGGCTTCATGACGCTGGCCCGGACCGACATCGTGCCGCTGCAAAACGTGGCGGCGCTCCTGGCGATTTTCGTCGTGTGCTTCGGCGTCGGGCTGGCGCTCTTCCGCCGCCGCCTGGACATGTAACGGTTCAGGGAAGACGAGAGGAGATAGACATTCATGCGCGCTATCCTTGACATTGCCCTGAATCAGGTCCGCATCCAACTCAGCGAGCGCGGAGTCCTGATCACAACCGTCGTCATGCCGGTGATCATGATGATTTTCATCGGCATTTTCACCGGACAGGCCAACTGGAGCACGCCGCGCCTCGACGTGGTGCGCGCAACAGAGGGCGAGAGCGATCCGCTGGCCGTCCAGTTTGTCGATATTCTCAGGGCGAACGGCCAAAAAGAGGCAGCGCCGGGGCAGATGACGTACCGCGTGTGTGACCTGAGCGCGCCGGAGCGCCTCGACGCCGCCTGCGAACGCGAAACGCTGCCTGCCCGCGCCCAGGACATGGCCGCCGAAGCGCGCCGCCGCGTGGACAGCGGCGACAGCTACGGCGCGGTCTTCCTGCCCGCCGGTTTTGGCCCATCGCTGCGCGCCGGGGAGCCGGTCACGGTCGACGTCTACACGCGCGGCGGCGACGCCAACGCGGCGCAGGTCGTCCAGCGCTTCGTGGACGCGGTCAATACGCGCGTGGGCGGCGCGGTGCTCGCCGCGCAGGCCGCCGCCGAAAAGGCCGGGGCGCAAGATGACCCCGCCTTCTTCGACAGGGTGTACACGCTGGCCGATGCGACGTGGAGCGCGGAGCCGGTGGCCATCGAGCAGCGTTACAGCACGCTGACCGGCGGCCAGGAAGGGACCGGCTTTGGCCAGAGTGCGCCCGGCATCGGGGCGCAGTTCGTCATGATCATCAGCCTGACGCTGGCGCAGATCTTCATCTCGGACCGGCGCAATGGCACGCTACAGCGGTTGATGGTCATGCCCATCAGCCGGGCGCAAATCCTTGCGGGCAAGCTGCTGGGCCAATACCTGATGGGCTTGCTCACCTACGGGTTGATGATCGGGGCGGGCACGCTGCTCGGCGTGCGGTGGGGCGATCCGCTGGGTGTGCTGGTCATCGTGCTACTGTACACGCTGGCCGTGACGGCGATGGGGCTGGCCTTCAGCACGCTGGTGCGCACGTCCGGGCAGGCGCAGGGCGTCGGGCTGCTGGTCCCGATGGTCATGGCTCCGCTGGGTGGGGCGTGGTGGGCCGCCAACCTGATGCCGCAAACCATGCAGACCATCGGGCGCATCATCTCGCCCATCGCCTGGTCACAGGGGGCCTTCAACCAGATGGTATTCTACGGGGCGACCCTGCCGGACCTGCTGCCGAATATCGCGGTGCTGCTGCTGTTCACCGCCGTGTTCTTCGCCTTCGGTCTGGCCCGCTTCCGGCTGGAATAACGCAGGGTGGGCGGGCGGCTCACGAGCCGCCCCTACCCCGCCGACGGATTGCAGGCGCGTGCATCCCGCCCGCCGCCACGCCGACAGACGTAGGGGCGCGTCGCGACGCGCCCACAATCCACCGCGTCTCCCCGCCACTCAGGGTAGCGCGCGGCGGAAGGCTATTCGCCGCTGACGGTGGGCAGGCCGTTGCTGCGCCACTCGTTCAGGCCGCCCGCCATGCTCGCCACGTTGGTGAAACCGGCGTCCTTCAGGATGTCGCGGCCCTGCTGGCTCCGGTTGCCCGACCGGCACACGACGACAACCTGCTGATCGCGCGGGATTTCAGCGAGGCGGCTCTCCAGCTCGTCGAGCGGGATGTGCGTCGAGCCGGGCACGTGGTGATCGACCCATTCCTCATCGGTGCGCACGTCGAGGATGAACGCGCCGGAGTCGCGCAGGGCGGCGGCTTCGGCCACACTCACCGTATCGGGCAGCGCAGCAGGCGCACCGGGCGCGGCGGCTTGCTGCGTGGGCTGGGGCGTATTGTTGCGCGATACCAGCAGCAGGGCCACGGCCATGATCACGATGCCGATGCCCACGCCGAGGATCAGAAATACGCTGCGGTTTGCGCCCGGCTGGGCGGACTTGGCCTGCGCCGCCTGGCGGGCCTGGCGCGCGGCAGTGCTCCGGTTATGAGATGCGGATTTGCTCATGATTGTGTCTGTATCTCCACTATCCGATCAGCCGCGCAGGATGGCCCGCACCGGCGAGCCGCACACGCCGTCGATCTTGAGCGGCAGCGCGATCAGCTCGTAGACGCCGTCGGGCATCCCACGCAGAAGCAGTGACTCAAGGTTCACGATCTGATGATAGAGCAATCGGTGGTGAACGGGTAATTCGGCGCTGTCGAAGGCATCCACCGAGGGCGCGTCCAGGCCGAGCAGAACGCCGCCCTGCGCCGCCAGCCAATCGACCAGCGCGACCGTCGGGTGCGGGAAGTCTTCCGGCCATTCTTCATCGGGCAGATCGCTGG
>JADZBY010000375.1 GCA_020851855.1 Anaerolineae bacterium | reverse complement strand
CTGAAAGTCTCCGGCGCGGTGCAGGCGGCGCGTTACCAGCCGATCAGCCGCGGACGCGGCTACATCTATTCTTTCAACGGGCCGCACTCGCTGTTTGCCGATACCATCCGCTCCATGCGCTCGCTGGTCCTGAGCCATCACCTGGGCCATCATTTGCTGGGCGAAGCGGAACAGCACGTCAACCTGTTGCATCGTGCCCTGGAACACGCCGAGACAACCGCGGAGTTCAACGTCTACTATGGGGAAGGGCGCGACATCTACGATGTGCCCGGTCGCGTCGCGCACGAATCCATTTTCAACGTCAAAGACGGCAACTACCGCTGTCCCAGCACACAGCAAGGGTACTCGCCGTTCTCCACCTGGACTCGCGGCGCAAGCTGGGTCATCCTGGGCTTTGCGGAATTGCTGGAATACTTCCCGCTTGTGGCGGACGAAGAGCTGGCGGCGTTCGGCGGCAAGGACCAGATAGAGCAGCGCTTTGATCGCGTCCTGAAGGCAACCTGCGACTACTACATCGACGGTTATACGTGCCGCGACGGCATCCCCTATTGGGATACCGGTGCGCCGGGGCTGGTGCGCCTGGGCAATTACCAGGAGTCGCACTCGGACCCCTACAATAAACACGAACCGGTGGATAGTTCCGCCGCCGCGATCACGGCGCAGGGTTTGATCCGGTACGGAAACTACCTGCAAAACGTGCGGAACGATCCCGCCGGGCAGCGCTACGTCGCCGCCGGGCTGACGGTCGCGCAGACGCTCTTTGCCGACCCGTACCTCTCCCGAAATCCGCGCCACGAAGGGCTGATCCTGCACTCGCTCTATCACCATCCGCGCGGATTTGACCATATCCCGGAAGAGCGTAATATACCCTGCGGGGAATCATCCCTGTGGGGCGATTACCACGCGCTGGAGCTTGCCCTGTTGATCAAGCGCATGGCCCAGGGCCAGTATCTAACGTTTTTCGCCTCGTGAATGGTCGGTTGGTCAAAAGCGATCTGCCACGTGTATCTGCACACCCGCACCCCCGACTCCTCTCCCTCATGGAGAGGGGAGCGCTGATCAGAGGTTTGCCCGTATTCTCCCCTCTCGCTCTGAGGGAGAAAGGGGCTGGGGGAGTGAGGGGACATTCAACCGGGGACGAGGCGGAGCACCATGCTCGACGTGACGGCGTTTGGAGAGGCATTGTTGCGGCTCAGCGTGCCCGCCGGGGTCCGGCTGGACGAAGCCGCGACGCTCGACGTGTATTCCGGCGGGGCCGAGGCGAACGTGATCGCGGCGCTGGCGCGGCTGGGCTGGCGCGGCGGCTACGTCACCGCCCTGCCCGACTCGGCCACGGGACGCCGGGCGCTCGGCGGCCTGCGGGCGGCGGGCGCGGACCTCAGCCGTATCCTCTGGCGTGACTCGGGGCGCGTCGGGCTGTACTACGTGGAACATGCTGCGCCGCCTCGCGGGACCGCCGTGATCTACGACCGTCGCGACTCGTGCGCCGCACAGCTTGCGCCCGCCGATGTGGACTGGGATTACCTGCTCGGCGCGCGCTTGTTGCACGTGACGGGCATCACGCCCGCGCTCTCGGAAAGCTGCCGGGCGCTGACTGCCGAGGCCATCACGCGGGCGCGCCAGAAAGGCATCGCGGTCAGCTTCGACGTGAATTACCGCGTCCGGCTCTGGACAGCCGACGCGGCGCGACAGGCGCTCTGGCCGCTCATGCGAGGCGTCGATGTGCTATTTTGTAAAGCGGACGACGCGCGCCTTGTCTTCGGCTTGGCCGGCGAGCCGGAGACAGTGATCGCGGCGTTGGCCGGGCAAACCGGCGCACCGTGGGTCATCATGACGCGCGGCGAGGCGGGCGCGCTGGCCTGGGATTCCGGTGCGCGAGCGCTTCACCGCGCCGAGGCGCTGCCCGTGGCCATCCTCGACCGGATCGGCGCAGGCGATGCGTTTGCGGCGGGTGTGCTGCACGGCTGGCTGCATGGGGCCGATCTGCCGCGCTGCCTGCGCTACGGCGTGACGCTGGCTGCCCTCAAGCTCTCGCAGTACGGCGACTCGGTCAGCACGAACCGCGCCGAGCTAGACTCGCTGGTTGCCGGTCAGGGCGGCGCATTGCTGCGCTGAGATGTGCTCCGGCGGCAGCAGAACCGGCGCTGCGCGCCATTGCCGCCGGGGATGGTCCGCCGTCATCCGCGACAGGCCCACAAGCTTGCTCACGAGAGTTCCTCACCGGTCGCAAAATCCGCACCGTGCAGCCTGGAAAATGCTACACTTATACGTAGTTCAGCGCCGCGCAGCAGACGCGGTCACTTCAAAAAAGGAACAGGATTCGAGATGGCACAAGTACCGGCGACGATTTTCCGACAGTACGACATTCGCGGCACCGTGGTGGGCGATAACCCGCAGGTCACGCCGGACGTCGGGCGGCTGGTCGGCAAGGGCTACGCCACCTTCGTGAAGCGCACCTTCCAGACCGAGCGTGTATACATCGGCTCGGACAACCGCCTGACCTCGCCGCCGCTCAAGAACGCGGTGATCGAGGGCATGCTCAGCGCGGGCATGGACGTGACCGATATCGGCGAGGTGATGACGCCCACCGTGTACTTCGCCTCGGCGCAGCACGGCCCACGCGGCGGCGGCATCCAGATCACGGGCAGCCATCTGACCCTCGAATACAACGGCATCAAGATGGCTTACGGGCCGCTGGCGCTTTACGGCGACCAGATTCAATACATCTACAACTGCATCGTCAACGACGACTTCGAGCAGGGCGCAGGCAAGCTCGGCCATGACCCGGACATGGTCCGCAAGCACATGGAAACCATCGCCAGCAAGGTGAAGATGGGGCCGCGTAAGCTCAAGGTGGTGCTTGACGCGGGCAACAGCCTGAGCGGCATGTACATGGCCCCGGTCTACGAAAAACTGGGCGTCGAGGTCATCTGTCTGTACTGCGAGCCGGACGGCACGTTCCCCAACCACCTGCCCAACCCGGAAGACCCGACCACCACGGATGACCTGGAAAAGCTCGTGGTCGAATCGGGTGCGGATTTCGGCATTGCCTTCGACGGCGACGCCGACCGCTGCGGCATCATCGACAACCATGGCCACCACATCGCGGCGGACCGGCTGTTGGCCGTGCTCGCCCAGGATATGCTCACCCGCCGTCCCGGCGCGACGGTGGTATTTGACGTGAAGGTGAGCCAGATGTTGCCCGAAGTCATCCGGCAGGCGGGCGGCGTGCCGCTCATGTGGCGCACCGGGCATAGCGTCATGAAGGCGAAGATGGCCGAGGTCAAATCGCCGTTGGGCGGCGAGGTGAGCGGGCACATCTTCATCGGCGAGGACTACTACGGCTTTGACGACGCGCCGCTGGTGTCGCTCAAGGTGCTCGAAATCTTCAGCAAGCGCAACGAGTCGGTCAGCGAGGCGTTCGAAGCGCTGCCGCACCTCGTCGCCACGCCGGAGATCATCCTGCCCACGCCCGACGACATCAAATTCCGCGTCATCAGCGAGTTGCAGGATTATTTCCGCGCCCAGACCGAGGTGGTAGACATTGACGGCGCGCGGGCCATCTTCGACAACGGCTGGGGCCTGGTGCGCGCCAGCAATACGCAACCGGCGATCACCCTGCGCTTCGAGGCCCGCGACGCGGCACAATTGGTCGATTATATGCAGCGCTTCAATTCGAAGCTGGCCGAGTACCCGCAGATCGACCGGGCGCGCCTGGAGCAGCAGATCCGCAACTTCAGCGCGTAACCCTCACCCCCGGCCCCTCTCCCTCATGGCGAGGGGCGGCTATGCGGACGGGGACGCGGTCGGCGGACGAGGCAGGCCTCGTCCCTACACGAGACGGCGTAGGGACAACGCCTGCGTTGTCCGCACGAAACCTGTGGCTGGCCCTCTCCCTCATGGCGAGGGGCGGCTATGCGGACGGGGACGCGGTCGGCGGACGAGGCAGGCCTCGTCCCTACACGAGACGGCGTAGGGACAACGCCTGCGTTGTCCGCACGAAACCTTGTGGCTGGCCCTTTCCCTCATGGCGAGGGGCGGCTATGCGGACGGGGACGCGGTCGGCGGACGAGGCAGGCCTCGTCCCTACACGAGACGCCGTAGGGACAACGCCTGCGTTGTCCGCACGAAACCTTGTGGCTGGCCCTCTCCCTCATGGCGAGGGGCCGGGAGTGTGGCCGCTCCCCGTTGCCCTCGCGCGGCGACTTGTTATAATGGGCCGCGACGAAGCGAGGGAGCCTTGTCCACGAACCACACACCCGTCAAATCCCAGCGAGCCACGCCGGATAGTCAAGCGCCGGTCTCGTCATCGCTGTACACCGAGGAATACTTCCTTCAGGCCTGCGAAGGCTACCAGGAGTTCGTCACCAGCGAGGGCGCACACCTGTCGCGCCGCCTGAATGCCGCCTTCAAGCTGGCGGCGGTCGAGCCGGGCATGAAGGTGCTGGACGTGGGCTGCGGGCGTGGCGAGATTCTGCGTCACTGCGCCAAACTCGGCGCGCACGCCTACGGCATCGACTATGCCGTCGTGGCCGTGCGTTTGTCGCAGGATGTGGTGAACAATACGACCGGCGCGCCAGGCAAAACCGGCGTGGCCCAGGCCGACGCCAAAACGCTGCCCTTCCCGCGCGCCCATTTTGACCGTGTCCTGCTCTTTGACGTGGTCGAGCACCTGCACCCCTGGGAATTGCAGAAAGCGCTTGAGGAAGTGCACCGCGTGCTCAAGCCCGAAGGCCGCCTGATCGTACATACCGCGCCAAATATCTGGTACGACCGCTACGCCTACCCGCTGGTGCGCCGTTTCCGGAGCCTGTTGGGGCAGGGCGACCGCTATCCTGCCGATCCGCGCGCTTTTCTCGTGGACGCCAATCAGCATGTCCACGTCAACGAGCAGTCCATGCTGAGCATGAAGCGGGTGCTGGCGCAGGCCGGTTTCGCCAGCCGCGTCTGGCTCGATTCGCCGCCGCAGGGCCGCCAGAATCCGCTGATCATCGACGCTCTACGCCGTGCGGCGTTCCGCATCCCGCCCTTTCGCTGGTTTTTCGAGCGCGAAGTGTTCGCCGTGGCCCGCAAGTTGAGCGGCGAACAGCGCCCCAGCCCGTCATTCTGAGGCCCCGAGGCGGCGAATTGACGAGATACCATGCGTGACAAGCGCCCCGTTGACGAGCTATCCATCGAGGAATTAGAGCGCATCCTGCGCATCCGCAAGCGGGAAGCGCGCCTGGGCCGCCTGAAGAATTACGAGGGCCGTCAGGTCGCGCCGGAGCGGCGAGACGGGCGCTATTCCTCGGCGCGCGTGCTGCCCACGCTGGTGGACGACGGCGACGAAGCGGAACCCACACCCGACCTGGACGCCCCGCCCGCTGCGCCGCTGCCAAACTCGCCGGACGCAGGCGCAGAGGCGCTGTCCGCCGGGCCGCGCCGCCGCCACGCCGAGCCAGTCGCGCCCGGTGACGATGCCGGGGCCGGTTTGCCCGCTGGCCCGGTCCCGACGCGCTATTACGACGGCGCGCCCGCCTTCGAAGACGAGCTTGACGCCCGCCTCTCGCCCGGTATGCGGCGCTCCGGCGGGCGCAACTGGCGCGCCTGGTGGAATCGCGCCCTGACCATCATCGAGGTCGCCGCCGTGGTGGGCCTCGTGGCGCTGTTCGTGGCGCTCTTGCAGGGCTTCGACCAGCTCACACGCACCACCGCCGACCTGCAGGCCGAGTTTGAGGCCACGCGCCGCGCGCAGTTCACGCCGCCCACCGCCACGCCCATGATCAACATCGCCGCCGTGGTGCTGCCCACCGGCCATACGTTCGTGAACGACGAGGCCGTTTTTAACCTGGACGAAGTGCCCGCCCAGTACCGTGACCAGTACGTCGCGCTGGCCGCCCAGATTCCGGTCAGCCGGCCCACGCCCGCGCCTGAATCGCCCATCCGCATCCGCATCCCGCGCATCAACGTGGACAACGCCGTCGTGGCCGGCGACGACTGGGAAGCGCTCAAGCTGGGCGTCGGCCACCAGTTCGGCAGCGCCAACCCCGGCCAGCGCGGCAACATGGTGCTCTCCGGGCACAACGACGTGTTCGGGGAAGTCTTCCGCCGCCTCGACCAGCTTCAGCCCGGCGACCAGATCATCGTCAGCACGCGCTCGCGCGATTACACCTACGTCGTGCAGCCCGTCGAAGAGCGTGGCCAGACGCGCGCTTACCAGATCGTTCGGCCCACGGATACCTGGGTGCTGGGCGCGAGCGGCGACGTGACCAAGCTCACGCTCGTGTCGTGTTACCCGTACCGTGTGAATACGCGGCGCATCGTCGTCTTTGCGACCTTGCAGTCGTGACGCGGTGAAGTAGAATATCCCGGCTTGCAGTGCACGGTCATCTCGTTATCGAACCTGTTCAAGGAGCGCCCTCGTGGCCAAGAAGAGATCAAGCCGCCCGAATTTGCCGATGGAAACGCTGGAACGCGCACGGGCGGAACTGCGCGGCGATACGCTGCCCGTGAATCCGGCGGCGGTTGCGCCTATGGATGGAAACGGCGTGGCGTCCGCATTGGCGGCGCGTCCCAAAGTCGTGCGCCCGTCCGGCGTGGCGTCGCGGCGCATCCCGACCGAAGAAGAACTGAACCGCGAGTACAAATTCGTGGTGGGCGACCTGCGCCGCCTGCTGGTGCTGGCGGGCCTGTGCATCCTGCTCGTCGTGGTTGTCTCGCTGGTGGTGCTGCCCGCCATCCCGCTGTAAAGCATCGCTTCTCGCGGTGTCGGGACCTTGCAGCACATCGCGGTCTTTGTGGGCCAGACTGGCGGGCAAACGACCCGCCTTTTTGCGTTTCGGGAAGGCGGTGGCGGACCACGCAGGCGTTATCCCCACGAAGACGCCGTAGGGACGAGGCCTGCCTCGTCCGCAAGCGTGCCTGATGCAGGGAAGGCGATGGCGGACCACGCAGGCGTTGTCCCTACGAAGACGCCGTAGGGACGAGGCCTGCCTCGTCCGCAAGCATGCCTGATGTAGGGAAGGCGGTGGCGGACCACGCAGGCGTTATCCCCACGAAGACGCCGTAGGGACGAGGCCTGCCTCGTCCGCAAGCATGCCTGATGTAGGGAAGGCGATGGCGGACAACGCAGGCGTTATCCCCACGAAGACGCCGTAGGGACGAGGCCTGCCTCGTCCGCAAGCGTGCCTGATGTAGGGAAGGCGATGGCGGACAACGCAGGCGTTGTCCCTACGAAGATGCCGTAGGGACGAGGCCTGCCTCGTCCGCCGTTTCCAGTGCGCACCACGAATCGTTTGAAAGCATAGGCTCATCATGAAGCTTCTCGTCGTCGTCTCGTCTCTGGACCTCACGCAGCCGTTCAGCGCCACGCCGGCCTGGTGGCAGCTTCTGAAGGCGCTCTACGAGGTCGGCGTCGAGGTCGTCGCCACCACGTACCAGG
>JADZBY010000374.1 GCA_020851855.1 Anaerolineae bacterium | reverse complement strand
GGCCACGCCTCGATGGCCGACGCGCTGCGGCGCGTCCGGGCGCGCTTCCTCGTGGTGAGCTTTTCCAGCGATTGGCTGTATACCGACGCGCAAGCGCGTGAACTGGTCGAGGCGCTGCCAGGCCGCAGCGTCGAGCACCACCACGTCACCGCTTCGTTCGGGCACGACTCGTTCCTGGTCGAAGTTGAAACGATGACGCACCTGGTCGGCGGTTACCTGGACCGCCTGTGGAAGCTGGAGAGCAGGGCGTCGGCGGTGGGCTAGAAGCGTTCGGAGCAGGGTGGTGTGGCGAAGTGGAAACGCGGTGGTCTGCAAAATCACTACGCGCGGGTTCGATTCCCGCCGCCACCTCAAGAGCGGAGAGCACCGGGGCCATCTGGAACCCTCACCCCCGGCCCCTCTCCCTCATGGCGAGGGGAGACAAGCAGAGCGTCCATCTTGGTCTTCTCCCTTCTCGCTCCCTGGGAGAGAGGGGTTGGGGGAGTGAGGGATGTCCGCCGCAGAACCCTCACCCCCGGCCCCTCTCCCTCATGGCGAGGGGAGACAAGCAGAGCGTCCATCTTGGTCTTCTCCCTTCTCGCCCCCTGGGAGAGAGGGCTTGGGGGAGTGAGGGCTAACGCTACTCTTCCGCCGCGCCGATCCACTTCATCGGCGCGCCCGTGCCGCCCCGCCGGAGCATGATGATCTCGGCCATGATGCTCAGCGCGATTTCCTGGGGTGTCTCCGCATTCAGCTCCAAGCCGATGGGCGCATGGACGCGCGCCAACTGGTCTCGGGAGAAGCCGCGCGCTTCGAGTTCCTTCACCGTAAGCGCCCAGCGGCGGCGGCTGCCGATGACGCCCAGGTAAGGCAAGTCGGCGGCCAGAAGCGGCGGGAACATCGCCAGGTCGATGGCAATGCCGCGCGTGACGGCGGCGACGTAGGTGAACGGGCCGAGCGGTAGTTGTCCGGCCAGATCGGCGGGCGCGGCGACGATGTAACCATCCATGTTCGGGATGGCCGTCGGGCTGCACAGTTCGGCGCGGTCGTCGCTGACGAGCACGCGAAAGTCGAGCCACTTGGCCAGTTCCGCCAGCGCTTTGCCCGTATGGCCGCAGCCGATGACCACCAGGGTCGGGCGCGCCAGCACCGGCTCGATGAAGATCTCCGCCGTGCCGCCACATACGCCCGGATCGCCGTCGGCGAGGTCGTTCAGGCGGTACTCGGCCACGCTCGCTTCGCCGGAGATCAGGGCGTGTTGTGCGGCCTGGATGACGCGCGCTTCCATCGCGCCGCCGCCCACCGTGCCAACGATGCGCCCATCGGGATAAACGACCATCTTGCTGCCCGCATGGCGCGGCATAGACCCCTGCGTGCGGATGACCGTCGCCAGCGCTACGGGTAGCCCTTTTTCACGCGCCTCAAGCAAGGCGCGGAAGACATCTTTTTCGTCCATGCGGCCTCGTCGTCCTCTGGCTGTGTCCAAATCGACGTGATAGGGGAATTGTGGCGGCGGATGAGGGACGTGTCAAGCGGGAAGGTAGGCGGTCAGGGCTGCCGCATGGTCGGCCCCGCGCTGATGGATTTTCCCCAACAGGGGCGGATCGCACGGCCTGGACCTTCAGGTCCAGGCTAAAACTACGAAGCCCTGCAGGCGTGTTCTAGCCCGCAGGGCTTCGTAGCTTTAGCCCCGTGCTTCAGCGCGGGGCTACCCTTGCCGATCCAGAGCCTGTCATGCCCTATGCACGGCGGACATGGTCCAGAACGGCGAAGGCAAGGCCTGGCCTCACCCCCGACCCCTCTCCAGGACTGCCGGGGTCCCCGCTGGGATGGCAGTCATAGAGAGGGGGACAGGGGGTGAGGTGATTAGAAGTCGAAGTCGTTGATGTTCTGGTCGGTGTACACAAACGGCAGGCCAAGCAGGATTTCGCTGCCGTTGACGACCTTCAGCTCGCCCAGGCGACCGGCCATCAGCGAGGTCGACTCAGGCGTCAGCTCACCGTCGACCACGGCGCGCATCGCGTACACAGCCGCGTAGCCCAGGTCCACCGGGTTCCACAGCACGACGTTCTCAACGCAGCCGTTGTTGACGAAGGGCTTCATGTTGTTGGGCGTCGAGATGCCGACGATGGCGATAGCCTCTTCGGGGCTGGGCGCAGCCACACCCTCTTCGGCGTCATCAGGCGAGCACAGGCTGGCCTGCTGCACCGCGTCCGCCGCGCCAGGGAACGCCACGCTGGACAGGCCCAGCACGGCGTCCATGTCCGCGCCGTACTTGTTGATCAGGGACTGCGTCTGCTGGAAGGCCAACTGCTGGTCTTCCTGGGACTCCACCGTCTCAAGGAACTTGAGGTCGGGGTAGCACTTCTGCGTGTAGGCCCACATCTCGCTGACCCAGCGGGACTGGTTCGGGGCGGTGAAGGAGCTGGTCACGATGGCGAACGAGCCTTCGGGGCCGATCTCGGATACCACGCTGTCCATCATGGCCTTGGCAATGCCGTTGAACTCGGCCTGGTTGATGAACCACTCGCGCGCATCCGGCTCCGAGTTGGCGTCGTAGCCGATGACATGGATGCCCTGGGCCAGCGCATCGCGCAGGACCGGGGAGATGGCGACCGGGTCATTCGACGCGAACAGGATGCCGTCGACGCCCTGGGTCACATAGCGGTCGATGAACTCGATCTGCTGCACGATGTCGCCCTCGGTCGGGCCGTCGGTCGTCACGGTGACGTTGCCCAGCTCTTCAGCCGCTTCCGCCTGGCCCTTGGTGGTGGCCGCGAAGTAGCCAATGCCGATCAGCTTGGGGACATCGATGAGGGTGATGGGCTGGCCCTTCAGGTCGGGCGGGTTGGTCGCCTGGCCGCCGTTATAGGGGGGCACTTCCACATTCGGATCGGGCGTGGCTGGCGCTTCGCCAGGGCACTCCAACGCATTGGTCGGCAGGTCATCCGCACCCACCCAGCGCTCTTCGTCCTGGGCCGCGGTGGGCGTCGCGCTCATCGCAAAACCGGTCAGGACCAGGGCGAGCACAACGAAAAACGCAACGGATCTCTTCAGCATCTGAAACCTTCTCCTTGCCATTTTCAGGCAGCAGGCCACTACTGCGAAAGACACTCATCAGAAGGACGACGACAATAGGCTATCTGCCAGCGCATCACCCCCTTTAGAGCTTGGCCACCTTGTAACGAACGGTTAACGCGGTCGCAAACGCGACTGGATGAAGTTATTGACCAGGATCGATACGATCAGGATCAGGCCGATCATCACGATGGTGGCGTCGCCCTTGATCCCGGCGAGCAACAGGCCGCTCTTGAGCACCTGCATCAGGATCAGGCCCAGGACCGTGCCCGGAATGCTGCCCGAACCGCCCAGGATGCTCGTGCCGCCCAGCAGCACGGCGGCGATGGCGTCAAGCTCCATGCCTGTGCCCATGTCCGAGCGCGTCGTCGTATAGCGCGAGACGAAGAACGACGCGGCAAAAGCTGCCACGACGCCGCTCAGCGTGTAGATGATCAGCTTGTAGCGCCCGACCGGGATGCCGGCGAAGCGCGCCGCCGTCTCGTTGTTGCCGATAGCGTACAAGGCGCGCCCGAACGTCGTACGCGACAGCAAGATGGCGGCGATGACGAAAAAGACGATCATGATCAACACCTGCGTCGGCACGAACTCCGCCGGGCGCAGGCCGCCAGCCTCGGAAGTGAACAACGAGACGAGCACCCAGGCCAACAGAGCGCCGCCGATCAGCCGGGTGATCAGCCGTTGCGCGCCGTTCGCGCCGCCGGCCAACCCCGCCTCGCCGCCCCGCATACTCCCCTGGGCGCGGTTGCGGAACAGGAAATAGCCCAGGAATCCGAAGAGCAGCGCCACGCCGATGACGATGGCCAGCTGAGCCGCCGGTGTGGCGCTCACTGTGCCCCATTGCAGCTCGATGCCGCTGCGCCCCACCTGGACAAACCAGTCCGGGAAGCCACGCGCCGAACGGGCCTCGCTGATGCCGGTGGCCATGCCCCGGTACAGCGCCAGCGTGGCCAGCGTGGTGATCATGGGCGGCACGCCAACGCGCACGATGAGCAGACCGTTGATCAGGCCACAGATGAAGCCGGTCGCGATCCCACCCAGGATGGCCAGTTCCAGCGGCCAGCCGCCATCCTGCCACAGGAAGCCGAGCACGATGGCAGCCAGGCCGAACGTCGAGCCGACGGACAGGTCGATGCCGCCGGTGATGATGATGAAGGTCATGGGCATGGCCACGATGGCCACTTCAAAGGCGAGCGTCGCCTCGCGCGTGATGTTGCGTGTGGTCAGGAAGCGCGTGTTTTGCGCCGACAGGATGGCGACGGCGACGAGCGTGATGACCAGGAGCACGCCTTCCTGGCTCAGCAGGCTGCGCACCAGCGGGATGCTGGTCAGCGAGCGGGCTTCTTTGGGTTTCCCGGTTGCGAGTTCCATGCCGGATGCCACCTACAACCTTCTACAGCCTTCTGGCCTGCGCCTGACGACGGCGGCGCACCAGGTCAAGCAACACGGTGATCAGGATCAAGAGGCCCTGCACGGCCTGCCGCCAGTAGGCGGAGATGTTCGCGAACGTCATGGCCGACGGGATGACATGAATCAGGATCGCGCCCAGCGTCGAGCCGATGACCGTGCCCACGCCGCCCAGGATGCTCACCCCGCCGACGACGGACGCGGTGATGATGAACATCTCCAGGCCCGGCGGCACGGTGGATTGAATGGTCGTGAACTGCGTGGCGAACAGGATGCTCGAGATGCCGACCATCACGCCGTTGATGATGAACACCTGCATCAGCACGGCGCGCTGCGAGATGCCGGACAGGCGCGCCGCCTCTTTGTTGCCGCCCACGGCGTAAATGGCGCGCCCGGTGGCGCTGTAGCGCATCCAGAGCGCCGCCAGAATGGTCAGGATGACCATGAAATACACCGGCGACGGGATGCCGAACAGGTTCTTCTGCGCGATCTGGAAGTCGGGCGGCAAGTTGTAAATCCACGCGCCGCCGGTCCACAGGATCAGGCCGCCTTTGAGGATGCTCATCATGCCCAGCGTGACGACGATGGCCGGGATGCGCAGGTAGGCGACCAGGAAGCCGACCACCGCGCCGATCAGGCCGCCGACGATGACCGGCACAACCCAGGACAGCCACAGCGGGAAGCCGCTCGGCTCGGCGTTGACGGCCAGCGTGCCCGAAATGGTCGCCAGCAGGCCGATCATCGAGCCGACCGAGATGTCGATATTGCCGGTGATGATGACCATCGTCATGCCGATGGCCGCCACGGCGATGTACGAGCTATTGGACAGGATGTCGCGCAGGTTGCCGGGGTCCAGGAAGCGCGAGTTCAGCGCGCCGACGATGACGGCAAGGCCCAGGATGATCGCCGCGAGCACGGTTTCCTGGCTAAACAGGCCCGTCAGCCTGCCGGGCGCGCTCGGACGGACTTCTTGCGCCGGTATGGGTTGAGATGTTGCGGTCATTGGTTTCGGTTTCCTTCGGCGGGCTGCAGCGTCTCGCTGGCTGGCTGGGCGCTCGGCCCCACGGCCCCCATCATGGCGGCGGCGATGCGTTCCTGGGTCGCCTCGTCGCGGCTGAACTCGGCGTTGATGCGGCCCTCGCGCATGACCAGCACGCGGTCGCTCATGCCCAGGATTTCGGGTAGCTCGCTGCTGATCATGATCACGGCAATGCCCTGCCGCACGGCCAGTTCGCTCATCAGGCGGTGAATCTCGGCCTTGGCCCCCACGTCGATGCCGCGCGTCGGCTCGTCCATGATCAGCACGCGCGGTTTGCTGGCCAGCCACTTGCTGACCACGATCTTCTGCTGGTTGCCGC
>JADZBY010000373.1 GCA_020851855.1 Anaerolineae bacterium | reverse complement strand
CCAGTACAACCTCGCCTTCATGGAACTCGTCCAGCTTCACGAGCGGATGTGGGGCACGGAGCCGTATCCCAACCGGCCCACGCTCGCTGCGCTGCTCAAAGGCCCGATTGTCGTCATGTGGGTGGACACGCACCCCGTCGTGCGCCCACACACGGAAGGCGGCATCGAGCGCAGCTTCACCTTTGCCGTGTACCCCGACGCCAAGGCGCTGAGTGCGGCCCTGATGGACGTGGTCATGCTCGACCGCCGCACCGTACAGGGCAGCCCCAAGATCGCCCGCGTCTTCTCGAACCAGAAGCCCGTCGAGATCAAGGGCATCCGGCTTCTGACGAACAAGGACCTGGGCGAGCGGTAAGCGGGCCGTCGCGCTGGAAGCTGTTGGGAACTTTGGGCCTCACCCCCTGCCCCCTCTCCACGCGGAGTACCGCATAGAGAAGGGGAAGAACGCGGTAGACGGCGTGCCGACTCCCCTCTCTACGACTGCCGGGGTCCCCCTGGGGTGGCAGACGTGGAGAGGGGCCGGGGGTGAGGAAGTTCTGATACAATGGCCCGGCCAACCTCATCCTCTTCTTGTGAGGCTCCCGTCATTCTCCGCTATACTGGTGAGTGTACTCGACGCTGGGACTGAGCACAGCGTTCAGCAAGGGGGCGCTCCATGATTCCCGTGCAGATCACCCTGCAATTTGCGCGCGGGGATACCCGTGAATCGGCGCGTATGCAGCTTGACCTGGAAGGCACGGTGCGCGAGACGGTGCAGGGCCTTGTCGCGGCGCTGGAATTGCCCCCGGAAGCGCATGACCGGCGCTACCAGCTTTTGCGCAACCGGCAGGTGTTGCGCGGTGAGGACCGGCTATACGAGGCGGGCATCGAAGAGGGCGATATCCTGCAACTGGTGGCCGTCGATCCCAAAGCCACGACCTTTGGCCGGATCATCACGCCCAACGTGCTCAGCCGGCTGGGCGGAAATGTCAGCGGCGACGATCTGCCGGTACAGGCGGCGCTCGTCGCGGCGGGTGGATCGCCCGTATTTCGCCTGCGCCGCACGCGCGCCCTGATTGGCCGCGCCGACGCCCGGCTCGGCTACCCGCCCGAAGCGCTCGACGCCGACCTGACCGATCTCGATCCGCACCAGACCGTGTCGCGGCCCCACGCCCTGATCGCCTTCGCGGCCAACGCCTTCACCATCCGCGACTTGTACAGCCAGCTTGGTTTGCAGGTGAACGGCGCGCCCGTCGCGGCCAATAAGTCCGCGCCGCTGCACGACGGCGACACGATCACCGTCGGTGAGGTCACGCTGACCTTCCACGTCTGGAATTGAGCGTCCGACAGATAAACCCTTGCGTCGAGCGCCAGGAGCCGGTGTGAGGGCTATTTGTCCTTCCCATCGCGCGGCGGGGACACCCGCGCGTCGGGCGGCAAGTCGTCGGGCAGCGGCGGCAGGATGGCCGTGCGCCCACCGCCCGACGGCGCGCCCGATCCGGACGACGAGCCGCTGACGGGCAACTGCGGCGCAATGCCAAGCTGGCGGACCATCGGGCGCGTGCGTTCCGGCGGCGGCTCGGCAGGCGGCGTGGTGATACGGTCCGTGCGTGGGCGCGGCTCGGCGGGCGGCGCGGTCGGTTCCGGCGCAGGCGCGGCGGGTTCGCCGGGCGGCGCGAACTGTACGCTCGGCTGCGGCGAGCCGGTTGTCGATGGGTCGAGGCGGATGGTGATGGGCGGAAGCTGAATTTGCAATTCCTGGGGCGGGATGAGCGGCTCCGGCGCGTTTAGCTCGGATTCCTGGTCGCGCTGTTTGCTCTCGTACTCGTTCACCGCTTCCAGGGCTTGCGACGTGCCCACCCGGCGCAGTGCGGCGAGCACGGTCCGGCGCACCGTCGGGTTGGGATCGCCCAGGGCGCGGATCAGGGCTTCGGTGGCCCACGTGGCGCGCAACTGGCCGAGCACGGCGGCGGCGTTGCGGCGCACCTGCCAATCGTCGCGGCGCAGCGCACCCAGCAGCGTCACCACGGCGGGCGCGCTCTCCAGCTTGAGCAGGGCTTCCGCCGCCGCCAACCGGATGCGGTCGGGCAGCATCGGGTTGCGGAAGACCATGACCAGCGACTCGACGGCCTGACGGTCCCCGATGGAGCCGAGGGCGCGGCAGGCAGTCGCCACATCATCCAACCGCGAGCTGGACAGCATCTTGGCCAGCCCACGCACGTCACGGTTCTTGATAAGCGCCTCTACGTGAATATCATGGTCAAGATACTGGATGGCCGCCGTCAGCGCGGCGTGCACCAGCCCGTCGCCTTCCGTCTCGAGCGCTTCCTGCAAGGCGGGCACTGCCTGCCATGCGCCCAGCGCTCGCAACGCCGCCGCCGCACCCCGGCGCGTGCCTGCGTCCGGGTGGCGCAGCGCTTCGATCAGGCCCTCAACGTCGCCCCGTGATTGGAGCTGCCAGATATTCGGGACGAGCGGACGCAAGGCTAGTATTCCCTTCTGGCGACGCGGTCCGCAGTGCGCCGTTCAGCGTCTACCGGCGGCTTTGGGCGGCTGCGTGTGCGCTCGGCCAGCTTTTATGTCTACGCGCTCTATTGACTGCAATTGTAACACGGGTTCAGACCGTCACCCCAACCCCTGTCCCTGAAGGCAAGGGGTGAAGCTGCACCGCAAAGGCGTGTATTTCTCCCCTCTCTCCCTCGTGGCGAGAGAGGTGGGGGCGTGAGGACCGGTGCAATTAGCCGCCCGTCACCAGTGTGCTGCGCGAAAGGGCCTGCACCAGGTCTTCCGAGAAATTCGTCGTCTCGTCCAGGATGCCGCCCGTCGCGCCGACCTTGCGCGCATAATCCGGCAGCGACATGAACACCGCGCGCACGTCTTCCGGGCGCATCTGGTTGAGCCGGATGCCCGCCATCTCGACGGCGGTGCGCAGCGCGGCGCTGTTCTTCTTGTACAGCGCCGCCGCGAGCAAAATGCCCGGCCCCAGGCGCTCTGCGGGCGTCGTGCCCGCCGTGCTTGGCAGCTGCGCCGCCGACTCGGCAAACAGGCGCTCGACGCCGCGTGAGGCGCGACGGTGGCCAAGCTGGTTATCGAGGCCGACGAGCAGCGCGATCAGGTCCACCAGGGTGCGCAGCGCGTCGGGATCGCCCTGACCGAGCGGCCCGGCGATCTTGAGCGCCTGCCCGGCGTACGCCGCCGCCGCGCCCGCCGCCCAGGGCAGGTAGCGCGTCGTGGGCGTCGTTTTGCCGTGCTGCTCGGCGTGTTCCCAGTCCATCAGGGCGGTGATCACGGCGATCACGTCGGCCAGCGCGCCCGCCCGGCGGTGTGCAGGCGCGTTCTTGAGCACGTCCAGGTCGATGATCAGCTCGGTTGCCGGTCCGGCTTCAAGGTGCGTCAGCGCGCCGTTTTCGACAATGGCGCAATCCGGGACAAAGGCGCGGTTCGTGCTCAGGATGGTGGGCACGATGACCAGCGGTTTGTGCGTTCGTGAGGCGATA
The DNA here is from genome assembly GCA_020851855.1 of Anaerolineae bacterium. Classification (GTDB taxonomy): domain Bacteria; phylum Chloroflexota; class Anaerolineae; order Aggregatilineales; family UBA2796; genus JADZBY01. The sequence continues at coordinate 2,755 of JADZBY010000373.1, read as the reverse complement.
AACCGCCCGGCTTCAAAGGGCGCGCCTTCGCCCACCGCGTAAATGACCTCGACGGGCGAGGGAAGGTTCTCGGCCAGATGCTCGAACAAATCGCGGCTCGCCGTCTCCGGTTCGGCCTGGATGACGATGGGCAGAGGCATGGCCGCACTGACGGACGCCCAGGATTCAGGCTGCGTGATCAGCGCTGCGGGGCGCGCCTCGGCGACACTGCTGAGGGCGCGAAATGTGATTCGAGGCAGCGGCCAGACGGTCATGTGTCCCCTCCGTGGTGCAGTCCTTCGGCTCCGGCGAGCCAGTAGCCCTGGCGCAAGAGTCTAATGCGGATCGGGACAGAATGCCAGCGCGAGGGTGGCGGACCGGCGCGTCAGCGCCGTAGGCCACAGTCGATGATCTGCTCGGCGAGAAGGCCCACATCCGCCGCCGGATTGTCCACGCCAAACAGGCGCACGGCCACGAACGCGCCATCCATGAGCAGGTAAAGCTGATCGGCCAGTTGGGCGGGAGCGGGCGCACCGGCCTGCTCGCACAGGTCGCGCAGCCGGGCGCGCACCGCCTCTTTGTTGGCCAGGGCGATCTGGCGGCCCGGATGGCCCGCTTCGGGAAACTCGCTGGCGGCCATCAGGAACGGGCAGCCGTAGCAGGCGGGCGTCGTCACCAGTTTTTGCAGGGCGCGAAAGACGGCGACCAACTGGGCGCGGGGCTGGCCGGACTGCGGCTCGACCGCGCTCTCAAACCAGGCCCAGAACTGCGCGTTCATCGCCTCCAGGTAGGCGGCGATCAGCGCGTCTTTGGATGGAAAATGGCGGTACAGGGTCATTTTCGCCACGCCCGATTCGGCAACAATGGTATCGATGCCGATGGCGCGGTAGCCGTTCTGGAAGAACAGGCGCGCCGCCGTATCCAGGATTTGCTGCCGGGCAGAGGGTTTTGCGGTGCTCATGCAAGCGTCCCCTTGACAGAATACAGACAGGTCTGTACACTCTCCGATACGATACATACAGGTCTGTATCGTACCATGAGTGCGCCGATACGGCAATGGCCGGAACGGTGGTGCGCGGCGAGGAAAGGCGTGGTGCATATGGCAGACAAGGTTGCCCTGGTGACGGGCGCCAATTCGGGGCTGGGCAAAGCGACGGCGCTTGGCCTGGCGACACAGGGCTTCAATGTAGTGATGGTCTGCCGCAACCGGGAGCGCGGCGAGCAGGCCCGGCAGGACATCATCGCCCAGAGCAGCAACCGCGCCGTCGACTTGATGCTGGCGGACCTGTCGTCGCAGCAGGCCGTGCGGCAGCTTGCGCGGGACTTCCAGGCGAAATATGGGCGACTCGACCTGCTCGTGAACAGCGCCGGCGGGATGTTCACGAAGCGGGCGGAGAGTGTAGACGGCATCGAGTACTCGCTGGCTTTCAATCACCTCGCGCCTTTCCTGCTCACCAATCTGTTGCTGGACACGCTGAAGGCGAGCGCTCCGGCGCGCATCGTCAACGTGACCACGCGCCTGTTCCCCAACGCCGCCATCAACCTCGATGATCTTCAGTTCACGAATCGCGCCTATAGCGGCTTCCAGGCGTACACCGAGACGAAGCTCGGCAACATGCTGTTCACCTACGCGCTGGCGCGCCGCTTGCAGGGACAGGCCGTCACGGTGAACTGCGTGCATCCGGGCGTGTTCCGGTCGAACTTCGGCAGCCAGGGCATGCCGCTGCCCATGCGCGTGTTGAACACGCTATTCCGCCCGTTCATGCGCGATGCGCGGCAGGCTGCCGAGCGGGTGCTGTACGTCGCCACGTCGCCGGCGCTGGATGGCGTGAGCGGAAAGTATTTCGGGGAGCGGCAGGAACTCACGTCGCCGCGCCAGGCCTACGATGAGGCGGCCCAAGAGCGGCTATGGCAGGCCAGCGCGCAGCTTACAGGAATGTCTCACACGGTCTGAGCGAGCACACCACAAGGGAGAGAAGCGCATGAATACCGCAGTGTTTGGCACAGGCATGGTCGGGCAGACGATTGCCGCGAAACTGGCGGCGCTTGGCCACCGCGTCGCCGTTGGCACACGCGATGTGGCCGCCACATTGGCGCGCGCCGGATCGCCCGACGCCTGGAACCCCGCGTTTGCCGACTGGCAACGCCAGCACCCGGACGTGAAACTGGCCACCTATGCCGAGGCGGCGGCGTCCGGCGAGATCATTTTCAACGCGACAAACGGCGCGGGCACGCTGCCCGCCCTGGAGATGGCCGGGGCAGGCAACCTGAACGGCAAAATCCTCATCGACATCTCGAATCCGCTCGATTTTTCGAAAGGGATGCCGCCCAGCCTCACCGTGTGCAACACCGACTCGCTCGGCGAGCAGATTCAGCGGGCATTTCCGGACGTCCGGGTAGTGAAGACGCTCAACACGGTCACGGCGTCGCTCATGGTCAATCCGCGCCAGCTTGCCGATGGCGACCATCACATCTTCGTCAGCGGGAACGATGCAGCGGCGAAAGCGCAGGCGACGGCCATCCTGAAGGACTGGTTCGGCTGGCGGGAAGTGATCGACCTGGGCGACATCACGACGGCGCGCGGCGTGGAGATGTACCTGCCGCTCTGGCTGCGACTGTGGGGCTTCACCCAATCGCCCAACTTCAATGTCAAGATCGTGCGCTAGAGCGTATCTGAAAATTCCCAGCGCTGACGCGGTAGATAGCCACTCTACCTAGACAGGCGCTGGGAATCTCGTTGCCGGGCAACGACGGCGAACGCACTCTAGGCGGTCAT
>JADZBY010000372.1 GCA_020851855.1 Anaerolineae bacterium | reverse complement strand
GAAGCGACCGGGCTGAAGGTACGAAGCCCTTCGGGCTACAGACACCTTTTTCAGCCCGCCAGGGCTTGGTGACCTCAGCCCCGTGCTTCAGCGCGGGGCGTTGCGGACCACGCTCGAAGCGATTGCCATGGGCTTCCTATCAGGGCAATTGCTTCAAAATCCGCCGTTAAGGCCGGCAGCAGGAAGACGCCTCACCCCCTAACCCCCTCTCCACGCGGAGTACCGCGTAGAGAGGGGGGAAGCTCGCGCCGGCATGGCAGCCGATCTCCCCTCTCCATGCCGTCGGCGTCCCCGACCGGGTTCCCATTAAACGCTTGCGTTCAATGGGTGGTCTGGGGTGGCGGACATGGAGAGGGGCCGGGGGTGAGGACGTTTTGAAGCGATTGGCCAGGGGCTTCCTATCTTCTGGCGTGATTCCCGGCGCGTGATATGATGGATTCACGGTCCGGCAGGCGCACGTTGTGGCGCGACCGGGCCGCGAGAAAGTGCTGCCTTGAGAGTAAAGCAACTGGAGGGTTTTTTATGGTGCGCAAAGGTGCGCTTCTGGTATTTGCACTCGCTATGGCGCTCGCCGTGCTCGGCGCGGCGACGAACGTCACGGCCCAGGATACGCTCAAGATCGGCCTGCTGTCCGACCAGACCGGCGGGCTGCTGCTGTACGGCACGGAGCTTGAGCGCGGCTTCATGCTCGGCCTGAAGTACGCGACGGACGGCACGATGGAAGTCGCCGGACGCCCGATTGAGGTCCTGGTGCGCGACAACGCCAGCGACCCGACCATCGGCGCGACGCAGGCCCGCGAGCTGCTTGAGCGCGACGGCGCCGAGGTGCTCGTCGGCGCGCCTAGCTCCGGCGTCACCACGCAGGTCATGCCCATCGCGCTCGACCAGGACGTGATCCTGATGGCCGGTCCGGCGGCGTCCCCGACCATCACCAGCACGGACTTCAACCTGAACGTGTTCCGCGCCTGCCGGAACAGCTTCCAGGACGCGCTGACGCTGGCGTCGGTGCTGCCCGATCTCGGCGTGAAGAAGGTGTTCGTCTTTGGCGCGGACTCGGTCTTCGGGCGCGGCACGGCGGCGGCCTTCCAGATCGCCTATGGCCTGAAGGGCGTTGACGTGTTGGAGCCGGTCTTTGCGGACCAGGCTACGACAGACTTCACGCCGTACATCGATCAGATGATCGACTCCGGCGCGAACGCATTGCAGCCCATCTGGGCAGGCGACTCGGCCATTGCGCTGTACACGCAGCTCAATGAGCGCGGCATCGGTGCGCCGGATTGGGTGCGCATCGAGGCCTTCAACTCGAACCCGGTGGTGGCAGCGTCCTTCACGGCGGAACAGGTCGACTCCGTCGGCTACATCGTGTACCACTACACGCTGCCGCAGACCGAGGTCAACGACTGGCTGATCGAGAACCACAAGGCGGACTACGACGGCGCGCTGCCGGACCTGTTCACCGAGTGCGGTTTTGCGACGGCCCAGGCGCTCGTGGCCGGCCTGACGGCGACCGAGGGCGACGCCACGCCCGACGCGCTGCGCCCGGCGCTCGAAGGCCTGACCTGGGACGGCCCACGCGGCGAGTACTGGCTGCGCCCGTCCGACCACCAGGCGATGATGCCCATGTACATTGCCCGGCTGACGAACAACACCGATCCGGAGTTCAAGTTCTACGAGCTGGTCAAAGAAGTGCCGGCCAGTGAAGTGATCCCGCCGTGCAACCTGCCCGAAGCGCTGGCAGACCGCTGCACGGACGAGGCGCTGAACACACCGCCGGAAAGCATGATGGAATAGGGTAGTCAGACCCTCACTCCCCCACCCCTCTCTCCCTCAGGGCGAGAGGGGAGAAAACGCAAACACTGTGTGGGTTCTCAACCCTTCCTCTGTCTCAGGGCGAGGAAAAAAACACCGACGCTGTGTGCGTTCTAAGCCCCTCTCCCTGAGGGAGAGGGGTTGGGGGTGAGGGTGTATAATCCCGCGTTTCTCTTACGTTCACAGGATAATCTTTATGGCCTCATCCCCGGCGCGCGACGTGATCCTTGAAGGCCGCCATCTGCGCAAGGTGTTTGGCGGGCTGGTCGCGGTGAATGACGTGAGCCTCGCCATCGAGCGTGAGCGCATCCATTCCATCATCGGCCCCAACGGCGCGGGCAAAACCACGCTGATGAACCTGATCAGCGGCATCTACAAGCCCACCGCCGGGACGGTGATCTACCGCGGCCAGGACATCACCCATGCGCCGCTGCACGCGCGGGCGCACCTGGGCATCGGGCGTTCGTTCCAGATCACGAACATCTTCCCCAACCTGAGCGTGCTCGAAAACGTGCGGCTGGCCGTCCAGGCGCTGAGCAGCGTCAGCATGACCTTCTGGCGGCGCGCCGATTCGTACCGCGAGTTCCTGGGCAAGGCCATGCAGGCTATCGAACTGGTCGGCCTGCGCGATGTGATGTTGCAGCCGGCGCTGGCCCTGCCCCACGGCGGCAAGCGCAAGCTGGAGATCGCCATCCTGCTGGCGGGCGACCCGGAATTGCTGCTGCTGGACGAGCCGACAGCGGGCGTTGCAGCGGAACAGGTGGACGAGATCATCCACATCATCGGAGAAATCCGGCGGCAAGGGCGCAAGACGGTGGTCATCGTCGAGCACAACATGAGCCTGGTCATGAACGTCTCGGACCACATCACGGTCATGCACCTGGGCGACGTGCTGGCCGAGGGCGCGCCGGGCGAGATCGCGGCCAACCAGATCGTGCAGAAGGCGTACCTGGGCGAGCTATACAGCGACGTGATGCACACCGCGACGGGAGAGAGCCATGACGCCGTCCGCCCTGCCTGAGATCGCCGCGCCGCAGACCAGCGCCCCAGCCGGCAATGTGCTTGAGGTGCGCAATATCCACACCTTCATCGGCCAGTTTCACATCCTGGAAGGTGTGTCGGTCAGCGTGCCGCGCGGCAGCGTGACGGTGCTCTTGGGCCGCAACGGCGCGGGCAAGACCACCACGCTCAAGAGCATCCTGGGCCTGACGCCGCCCCGCAGCGGGGATATCCTCTTTGAAGGGCGCTCGCTGGCCGGGCTGCGGCCTTATGTCATCGCCCGGCTGGGCATCGGCTATGTGCCGGAGCACCGCGCCATCTTTCGCGAATTGACGGTGCGGGAGAACCTGGAGATTGCCCGGCGAGGCGGCGACAGCATCGAGCCGCGCCTGGACCTGATCTACGAGCTGTTCCCGGACCTGAAGAAGCTCTCTGGCCTGCTGGGCGGCAAATTGTCCGGCGGGCAGCAGCAAATGCTGGCCATCGCGCGGGCGCTCGTGCCCGAAAACCGCCTGCTGCTCATCGACGAGCCGAGCGAAGGCCTTGCGCCGGTCGTCATCGAAGGGCTGATCGTGGCCATCGAAAAGCTGGCCCGCCAGACCACCGTGCTGCTCGTGGAGCAGAATTTCCGCATGGCCAGCCGTCTGGCCGACCGCTACACCATCATCGACGATGGCATGAGTGTGCAGGAAGGTCGCATGGCCGACCTGGTGCACGACGAGGCCACCGTGCGCCGCTACCTGGGCGCTGCGTAGGCCGGGCCATGACCACCACCACACACACGGGAGACGAGCACACGCATGGGCAACATCTTCTCGCGTGACCGGCGCGCATCGCTCAACGCCGCGCTGATCGTCCTGGGCGCGTTCCTGCTCTTCGGCTTCATCAGCACCGGCGACCTGAGCGGCCAAAGCCTGACCTGCCAGCCGGCCACGGCGACGAGCGCTGCCACGCCCTGCAACTTCTTCCAATCCCTGAACCTGGGCGAGTTTGGCACGATTGTCTTCTCCGGGCTGCTTCAGGGCATGTTGCTGTTCCTGGTCGCCGCCGGGCTGTCCATCATCTTTGGCCTGATGGACGTGCTGAACTTCGCGCAAGGCTCGTTTTTCATGCTCGGCGCGTATGTGGCCTGGGAAGTCTCGCACAACGAGGCGGTGGTCGGCGCGCTGCCCGACCCGAACGTGCGCTTTGTGCTCGGCCTGCTGCTGGCAATGCTGATCGGCGGGGCGCTCGGCGCGGTGTTGGAGCGCGGTCTGTTACGGCCACTCTACGTGCGGCCCACGTTCCAACTGGTGGCGACGTTTGGCGTGTCGCTCATCGGCCTGGAACTGATCAAGGCGATATGGGGCACGTCGCCGCGCACCTGGATCAGCCCGTTTGCGCTCTCGACCGACATTTTCGAGCTGTTCGGCGGGACGTTCCGCGTGTACCGCGTGGTCGTGATCGTGGTCGGCTTCCTGCTCATCGCCGGGATCGGCCTGCTCCTGAGCCGGACGCGCATCGGGATCATCATCCGGGCGGGCGTCGAGGACCGCGAGATGGTCGAGGCGCTGGGCATCAACGTGCGGCTGGTCTTCACGCTGGTCTTTGCGCTGGGCTGCACGGTGGCGGCGCTGGGCGGCGTGTTCGCTGCGCCGTTCCTGGGCGCATCCAACGGCATGGGCAGCGAGTTCCTGCTCGGCGCGATTGCCGTGGTGGTGCTGGGTGG
>JADZBY010000371.1 GCA_020851855.1 Anaerolineae bacterium | reverse complement strand
GTGGGAGCCATGACGGCGGCCTGGAAGCCATTGATCACGGCGAAGAGCATCGCCGCCGTGGCGACCACCGTCTTGCCGGAGCCGACGTCGCCCTGCAACAGCCGGTTCATGGGCAAGGAACGGGCCATGTCGGCGCGGATGGCCTGGATGGCGCGCTCCTGTGCGCCGGTCAGGGCAAAAGGCAGCGCCAGCCGGAAGCCGTCCAGCCACGCATCATCGACCGGCATCTCCGCGCCGGGCAAAGACTGATACTCGCGCCGGTTGCCGAGCACGGCGAGTTGGAGCAGCAGCAATTCGTCAAAGGCAATGCGCCGCCGGGCGTGGGCGAGCGCCTCTTCCGATTCGGGCATGTGCATCTGGCGCAGCGCCCAGCTCAGGTCGGCGAGATCGACGCGCTCCAGCACGGCTTCGGGCACAAAGTCGGGCATTTGCGGCACGAAGCGGTCAACGACTTTGCGCGTCAGGCGGCGCATACTGTGCGCGCCGAGGCCCTTGGTCAGCGGGTACACCGGCACGATGCCGCGCGTATGCAGCGCGTCTTGCTCGACGAACTCCCATTCGGGGTTGTCCATCGTGATCTTGCCGCCGTACAGGCCCGTCTTGCCGCTAAACACGACGCGCGAGCCGACTTCGAGCGTACTGCGCAGGTAGAGCTGGTTGAAGAACGAGGCGGTCAGGCTGCCCGTGCCATCCTCAATGGTCACGTTGAGCACGTCGAGGCCCTTGCGCCCCTTGATGGCGGCCACCTGGCGCACCGCGCCGATCACGGTGATGACCATGCCCGGCCCGACGCGGTTGAGCGGCAACATGCGCGAGTAGTCGTCGTAGCGGCGCGGGAAGAAGTATAGCCAGTCGCGGACCGTCTCAAGGCCCAGCGCGGCGAGCTTCTCCCCGACCTTCGGCCCGACGCCTTCCATATCCGTGACCGGGCGCTCCAGGTCGCGGAAGAAGGCGGCTTCGCGCTCCGGGTTGCGCTCACCACGGCGGCGTCGCTGCGGGCGGGCGGCGCGCGGCGGTTCCAGGGCGGGGCGCACCTCGATGTCGAGCGCTTCGGCCAGCACATCCGGCTGGGTCGCGCCGGCGGCGGTTTCGGGCGTGGCCAGCGGCATGTCCTCGGCAGGCAGCGCGGATTCTTCGTCCGGCGGGGCTTCCATGACGGGCGCTGGCTCGTCGCCCATCGCGTTGGCGGGCGATTGCTCGCGCGGCGCGTCGGGCGGAGCGGCGATAGGCTCGTACGCGACGGCCTGCGGCTCCGGAGACGGCGGCGGGGGCGCGATTTCCGGCTCGGCAGGGGGGGGCGGTTGCGCCGGCTGCGCCTGTTCCGCCGGTTCGGGCTGCGGTTCCTGGTCCGCAAGCTCGCGCACGCGGGCCTGCCATTCGGGCGGCATGGGAATCCGCCCCGTGACGCGGCCCAGCATGTATCTGATCATGCTCTGCCGCTCTTCGGGCGTCGGGATGGCCGCGTACCGGCCCAGCAGATCGACCAGTTCTTCCGCCAGGACATGATGTTCCGGCTTGCGGGCCTGGGCGTGCGCTTCCGGCAGCCAGTTCTGCCCAAACGAACGCAGCCCGCCGATGACCGCTTTGTCCTGGCAGCCCGTATCCGTTTCGAGCCGCAGAATCTTGACCAGTTTTTCGAGTGCTGATGGCATTCCGTTACACAGGCTCCTCAAGCCCGATGATTCACGTGCGATGTACCCCGTCGTCAGGCCTCGTGCCTATACGTCGTAGGGACAACGCCTGCGTTGTCCGTTGCGTTCCCACACCGATAGGGCGCGGACGAGGCAGGCCTCGTCCCTACACGACGTTTTGTCGGGACAACGCCTGCGTTGTCCGTGTCAAGCTCCCCGCACCAGGATCGCGCCGAGCGCGCCCGGCCCGATGTGCACGCCGATGCCCGTGTTCACGTCCGCGAACCACGTTTCCGCCGGGGCGACATCGCGCAGCGACTCCAGGAGCGCCGCCGCCCCGTCGCGGTAGTCCGCGTGCAGGATGGTCAGGCGCTCCAACGGCGCGCAGGCCCGCACCCATTCCCGGATCGTGTCCACGGCGCGGCTCATGGTGCGCGCCCGCTGCGGGATGGACACCACGCCATCTTTGAGCGCGATGATCGGCTTGATCTGCAACAGCGCGCCGATTCCCGCCACGACGGTGCTCACCCGCCCGCCGCGCCGCAGGTATTCCAGCGTGGCCGCCGCCGCCCAGATTTCGATGCGTGGGCGGACGGCCTCGGCAGCGGCGATAGCCTCGTCGAGCGTCGCGCCCCGGCCCAGCGCCTCGGCGGCGGCCAACGCCTGATAACCCGCGCCCATGCTCGCGGAGCGGGTGTCAATGACGGTGATGCGTTCCGGCGCGACCTGTTCCGCCGCTAGAACAAGTGTATTGTAGATGCTGCTCAGATTGCCCGCCACGGCAAAAACCAACAATCGCTCGGCCCGTTCCAGCGCCTTGTGGTACATCTCCACGGCCAGACCGGGCGGCATGGCGGATGTGGTCGGCATGACTTTCGCCTCGGCCAGCTGCCGGTAAAACTCCGAGCGCGGCATGGCGATGCCGTCGTCGGGATAACTTTCCGGCCCAAAATTAATGAAGGCCGGGATGACGGTCATATTCCAGCGCGCCGCCAGTTCGGCGGGCACGTCGGCGGCGCTGTCCACCACGACGCCAACCGGCGCTTTACGTTCGCTCATTCGTCGTCCTTGTCGTAATCCCTGTAGTGATAATCGTCGTCCTCGTCGCCGTCCAGTTCTTGCTCAAAGATCATGATTCCGGTCGCGTCCGGGCCGAGATAACAGGCCAGCGATGGCTTGTACATCATGGCCGGGAAGGCGACGTTCGGGAAATCGATGGCCAGCCGCTCGACCAGCAGGCGCGTCATCTCGGCCATCTGCGCGCCGCCGTGCAAGATGACCAACCGTTCCAGCGCGGCGAACTCGGTGGCGAACTCGGCCAGTTTCTCCACGGCCTGCACGCGCGTGCGCACCTTCTCCATCGCCAGCAACTCGCCCTCTTCGATGGTCAGGAAGGGCTTGATGCCCAATATGCCGCCCAGCGCCACCTGCGACTCGCTCAGCAGGCTGTCGCGGCGCAGGTAGTCCAACGATTCGACGTTGAAGATGGAGTAGATATGCGGGATCAGCTTGCGGACGGTGCGCACCACGTCATCCAGCGAGTTGCTTTTTTCGGCAAGCTGCGCGGCAGTCTCGACCAGCATCCCCAACCCGATGGACGTGGATTGGGAGTCGAGCACTTCGACGCGCACACGGCCCAGTACGCTCTCGGTGGCCAGCCGCGCCTGCTGCCACGTGCTGTGCATGGCGCGCGACAGGTGCAGGGAGAGCACCTGGTCCGTCTCGCGGCTGAGGTGGGCATATACCGAGGCGAATTGCTGGACCGGCGGCGGGAACAGTGCGGGCATGCCCGACGCGCTCTCCAGGCGCTGCATGAACTGCTCCGGGCCGATGTCAACGCCCTCGTGATAAACGCGCCCGTCCAGGTGAATCTCGAGCGGCATGACGATGATGTTATAGCGCTGCACCACGGACGGATCGACAAACTGCGCGGAACTGTCGGTGACGATACGTATGGGACCCGGCATCGGTGATAAACGCCCTGCCTCACTCGCCGCAGCCGAGCGCCCGTCTCGCAGGCGGCTCGCTCCGGGGATTCTTCACCCACAAAGGGAGTGATTATACCTCACCCCTGGCCCCTCTCCACGCGACGCGCCGCGCAGAGAGGAGCAATCGCATCAAAATCCGCCATTAAGGCAGGCAGCAGGAAAATACCTCACCCCCTGCCCCCTCTCCACGCGGAGTACCGCATAGAGAGGGGGAAGCACGCGCCGGCATGGCAGTCGATCTCCCCTGTCCATACCGTCGGGGTCCCCGACGGCATGGACAGGGGCCGGGGGTGAGGACGCTTTGATGCAATAGCCCTGCCGCGCAGAGAGGAGAGCCGGGCAATCAGGGGATACGTAGCCGCCAGGCGCTACTGCCGCCAGAGGATGAGCAAGGCCTGGTTGATCAGCGCCACGATGACGAAGGCGAGCGCCCAGGCGGGCTGTCCGGCGGCGATCAGGCCCAGCGCCGCCGCGCCAAAGAGCATTGTCTTGAGCACAAGGTACGGCGCGCCGGTCAGGTGGGACGGCGATTTGGGGGCCATGAAGCGCGCCCAGATCAGGATGGCGACGAGAGGCGCGCCCAGGCCGAGCAGCAGTTGCAGCGGCAGGCTATCCGACGCGCTGAAGCCCCAGTAGCCCAGCGCGGCGAGCATGGCCAGTTCCAGGAAGAACGTGACGGCGAGATTCACCGCCTTGAGAAGGTCCATCGTTACCTCACAGCGCGTGCCTCACTTACGCCGCTGTGCCCGCTTCCAGATCGTCGATGTACTTGCGGATGACGCTCGCGCTGTTGTGCAGTTGCGCCTGCTCGTCGGCGCTGAGCGTCAGGGGCAGCGGGAACACGTCCAGGATGCCCTGCCCACCCAGCAGGTGCGGCAGCGCCAGCGTGACGTTTTTCACCCCGGCGACCTCGACCACGGGCGCGCACACGGTCAGGATGGCCCGCTGGTCGCGCAGGATCACGTCCACGATGCGCGCCAGCGCGCTGCCGATGCCGTAATACGTCGCGCCCTTGCCCTCGATGATGTGGTACGCCGCGCGCCGCACGAGCTGATCGATGCGGCCCTTGTCGTCGTCGCAGAAGGATGTGCCGATCTCCCGGCAAAACTCCTTGAGCGGGATGCCGCCCACCGTGACCAGCGACCAGGTGAGCACTTCCGAGTCGCCGTGCTCGCCCACGACGTAAGCGTGTACGTGCGACGAGTCGACGCCAAGCTCATGGCCGAGCAGCACGCGGAAGCGGGCCGTGTCGAGCGTCGTGCCAGAGCCGAGCACGCGGCCTTCGGGCAGGCCGTGCTCCGCCGCGATCTGCGCCGTGAGATGGGTCATGATGTCCACCGGGTTCGTGGCGACGACGAGCACGGCTTCGGGCGCATATTCCAGCACGCGCGGCACGATGTCGCGGAAGATGGCGGCGTTGCGGCCAAGCAGCTCCAGGCGCGTCTCGCCGGGCCGCTGGTTGGCCCCGGCGGTGAGCACCACGACGCGCGCGCCCTTCAAATCCGGGTAATCGCCGTCGTGCACGTTCAGTTGTGAGGCGAACGGCACGGCGTGAAACAGATCATCCGCCTCGGCAGATGCGCGCGCCGTGTTCTTGTCCACGAGCACAATCTCGCGCCCAACGCCGCGCATGATCATGGCGTATGCCGCCGTCGAGCCGACCAATCCGGTTCCCACGATTCCAAGTTTCACCAGGTTCCTCTCCTTTGCTCACATGCCCATGAGTTCACAACATCGCCGCGGCGGCCCGGTCGAGCAGCCAGATAAGCTGCCCGGAGTCGGGATGGATGACCTGCGCCGGCAGTTTGTCCGGCTGGAACGGCCCGCGCAGCACGTCCCGCACCACGTCCGCCTTGTCGCTGCCCGACACCATGAATACTACACGCTCCGCCGCATTGAGCGCCGCCGGCGTCAGCGTGATGCGCCAGGCGTCCAGTTTGGCGATGCGCTGCGC
>JADZBY010000370.1 GCA_020851855.1 Anaerolineae bacterium | reverse complement strand
GTTATTACACGCCGGAGCTGCTCAGCGGCGCGTGGGCGCAGTATACCGGCGGCTGGCGCGAGCTGGATCGCCGCGTGGACGGCGACGCCCTGATCATCAACTTCGAGCTGTCTTTCTCGGACCAGACCTACCTGGGCCGCCAGATCAGCAGCCTGGATGGCGAATGGCTCAAGGTGCTGCGCATCGTCACGCCGAATAACAATCCCGACCTGCTGGACCGGCTCTCGGACCGGCTCCGGGCGGAGTTCACCCTGTGGCGAAGCTCGCTCGCCGCGCCGCTGGACTGGAAGACCATCGCTGATTCGGGCTACCTGATCCGCTACCCGACCGACTGGACGCAGGTCAGCGGCGGCGTGGGCCGCCCCTACACGGTGAGCGGCTTGGTGGACGGCGTGCGCTACCGGCTGACGACGCGCGCCGAGAGCAGCGCGCCGCTTCAGGTCGAAGAACAGGTGCGCACGTGGCTGCAAAACGCCCTGCCGCGCGCCCAGGCGCAGACCATCCAGCCGTTTAGTTCGGGCGACGCGGCGGGTTGGCAGGCGTCCTATCAGGACGTGGACGCCGACGGCAACCGGCGTAACGGGCTGGTGTTGCTCTTGAATGGCCCGGACGAGGCGCTGCTCGTCGCCATCCTGCAATCCGAGCAGGGCGGCGCGGATGTGCTGGCCGATGAACTGCCGGAGACGCTGAAGCGCATCCGCGACACGTTCATCGCCGCCGGAGCCGCCGGCGGGACCACGCCATGAGCCGTGGCGGCGCGGCGGCGCTGCCCGACCTGTCGATTGTCATCGTCAACTACAACACCCGCGAGCCGCTGCGGCGCTGCCTGGAGTCGATCCGGGCCGAACGCGGCGCGCTCGCGGTGCAAATCCTCGTGGTGGACAACGACTCGAAGGACGGCAGCGCGCAGATGGTCCGGGAAAGCGCGCCGGAAGCCACGCTGATCACGCCGGGGCGCAATACGTGGTTCAGCGGCGGCAACCGGCTTGGCCTGGACGCCGCCAGCGCGCCCTACACCCTGATCCTGAACGCCGACACGCTGATTCAGCCCGGAACGCTGCACATCCTGCTTGAACATCTGCGCGCGAACCCGGACGTGGGCGCGGTCTGCCCGCAAATGCGCTTCCCGGATGGCCGGTTACAGCGCATCTGCTCGCGCCAGTCGCAGTACGTCGATCTGCTGCTCGGTTACACGTTCCTGGGCGCGCTACTTTCTGGCTGGCGCGACCGCCGCCGCGCGTGGATGTGGTACGCCGACTGGGACCGCACCACCAGCCGCGCCGTGGACGTAATCCCGCACTCGTGCAAGATGGGGCCGACCGCGCTCTTCCGGGCGGCGGGCATCTTTGACCCGCGCCTGCGCCTGTACTTCACCGACGACGACGGCTGCTGGAGCCTGCGCGAGGCTGGTTACGCCATTCACTTCGTGGCCGAGGCGAAACTCGTGCATGAAGAGCACGCCAGCGTCGGGCAGGTGCAGCGGTTGGCCTCACAGCTGTACTTCACCGACCTGATCGCCTATTGTCGCAAGCGTTTTGGCGCGGCGCGCGCGGCGCTGCTGCGGCTGCTGGTCATCCCCACGCGAACCGGCATGGACCTCGCTCAGCGCTTGCGCGGGGAAAAGAAAAGACTGTAGGAGTCCCTCACCCCCTGGCCCCTCTCCATATCAAAATCGACCGGGAGCCGCCCCGCACTGAAGCGCGGGGCTAAATCTGCGAAGCCCTGGCGGGCTGGAATGCATCGCGCATATGTAGCCCGAAGGGCTTCGTAGGTTCAGCCTGGGCCTTCAGGTCGGGGCCGCGCCATCCGTTCTTGTTGGTGAGAAGCCGTTAGCGCCGGGCGGGCCTGATGCGGCGGCGATCTATCCGATTTGATGCGATAGCTCTTCGTGTAAATCACGCCCTAATTGACAACGTAAGGTTTCCGTCCTATAGTGAGGCTGTTCCAGGCAACGCAACGTCATAATCCGAGGTTGGTGCGCTCGCCCACGCCACGTTGACGACGCCGTCTCTCGTGTGCGCCACGATCCTCGGTAGATATGCCCGGCGGGCGGTCCTTATGTCGGTGCAGCATCATCCGGCTCTCCACCCCGGCCAGGACGATTGGCTGAGCCACAGACTAGGCGAGTACAAGGCCCTGGCTACCCAGGAATTGGTTCGCCGCGTCCCGCGCTACCTCAAACGCGACACCCTGCGCGACCTGATCCTCGACTACCCGCTGCGGCCCGGCAAGGGCCTGCGCCCGGCGCTGTGTATGGCGGCGTGCGAGGCGTTCGGCGGACGCCGCCGCGACGCATTGTACTCGGCAGTGGCCATCGAGCTGTTCCACAACGCTTTCCTGGTCCACGACGACATCGAAGACGGCTCGCTGCTGCGGCGGGGCCTGCCCACGCTGCACGCGCGCTATGGCGTCCCGCTGGCGCTGAATGCGGGCGATGCCATGAACGTGCTCACCCTGCGCGCGCTGCTCGACAACTTCAGCACGCTCGGCGTCGAGCGCACCCAGCGTATCTTCGAAGAGATCGAATGGATGGTGCTGCAATCCGTCGAAGGCCAGTCTATCGAACTGGGCTGGGTCGAGCACGCGCATTGGGACCTGGTCGAGTCGGATTATTACCTCATGTCGCTGAAAAAGACGGGCTGGTACACCTGCATCAGCCCGTGCCGCATCGGCGCGCTGATCGGCGGGGCGTCGATGCGCGCCATCAACGCCTTCAATGCCTTTGGTTATCACCTGGGCATCGCCTTCCAGATTCAGGACGACATCCTGAACCTGAAAGGCGATGAGGCGCTGTATGGCAAGGAAAACAGCGGCGACCTGGCCGAGGGCAAACGCACGGTGATGCTCATCCACCTGGTGCGGCAAACCGCCGGGCGCGAGCGTGAGGCGCTGATCGGCATCCTGAACAAGCCACGCGCCGAGAAGACTCCCGACGAGGTGCGGTGGATTCTGGCCTGTATGGAGCAACACGGCAGCATCGAGCACGCCAAGCGCGTCGCCTACCGCTTTGCGCAGCGGGCGCGGCAACTGATGGACACGCGGCTGAGCTTCCTGCCGCCATCCGAGGCGAAACGCTTCCTGCGCGCGCTGGTCGATTACGTCGTTTACCGGGAATTGTGAGGGACCATGCCGGTTTACCGCCGCGCCGCCCGCCCGCCGGAGATCGCCCAGGACATCGACAGCCGCGCCCTGGCCCGCGCGCAGAAGGACAACGAGCGGCACGGCACGCTGTATTACGTGCTGCTGGGCCTGATGGCGTCCGGGCGCGAGACGGCGCTGAACATCGTCGCGCGCGCCGGAGAGGATATACAAGGAAGGCACGAAGATGGACAAACCGAACCCGGACGATCTGCAGGCCGTCGATAACCTGCTCTTTGCGCTGGTAAAGGGCGGCGGCGAGATGGTCGGAACGTACCTGAAGCGGCTGTACGACGAGGGCCGCGAGTTTGCCGGCGATCCGGCCAGTGCGCGCTGGCAGGTCCTTCTGAAAGAGCAGCCGTTGTTCAAGGCGGCCAGCATCCTGTGGTCGCTGGCCGGCATGGACAGCATGGTCCTTTCGGCGCGCGAGCCGGAATCCAGGGCGGACTCCAGGCCGGGCGGCGGCGCGCGGCCTTGATTCTCTGGACTCGTCTGGGCGCGGCAACCTCGATCGGAGCGTAGCGGGTGACTGAGAGCGGCAGACCGCCTTCGTCGCAGCCGTCGGAGAGCGTGCTGTTTTACCTGGCGCTGGGCGCAATCGCCAGCCTGCGCAAGATGCTGGCGCGTCTGGCGGCGGCGGGCAGTCCGGGCGATGCGCTGTGCCTGGATTTCACCGATCTGCCGCCGGGTGTCGAATTGGAGCCGCCGTTTGTGCAAGAGGGCTTCGTGATCGCGGGCCGGGGCGAGCCAGACAGCGCGCTGCGCGTGGTGCAATGGGGCGCGCCGGAAGGCAAAGCCAAACTCGCCGTGCCGGACGCCGGCTTGATCATCCGCCTGCCCTACCCGGCGCTGTGGGCCACGGCCCGCGTGGCGCAGTACGGCGGCGATCCGCCCCGGCTGCTGGCCTTCCAGGGCGATGCGCTGTGCGCCGAGAGCGCCGCCGCGCCCGCCGACCACGTGCTGCAAACGCTCACCGTGCAGGGCGGGCCGTTCGAGCGGCTGGAGATCGAGGCGGATGGCGGCGAGCCGCTGCTCTTTGACGTGTGCATCCCGGTCCGCGCGGAGTATCGCCCATGAACCGCTCGCAGACTGCCGACCGCGCCGGAGTGCTCGTCCCCTTCACGCTCGATGACCGCCTGGGGCCGAACGAGGTGCGCATCGCGCTGGTCATGTGCGCCTTCACCGTGAAGCTGGCCGGGCAATTCAGCGCACGTGTGCATGATACGTCCTTCGAGGTTCCGCACGTGGACCTGACCGGCGCGCCGTTCGCG
>JADZBY010000369.1 GCA_020851855.1 Anaerolineae bacterium | reverse complement strand
GATCTTCGTCACGGCGGGCGCGTTGGTTGGCGCAGGCGCGACCGTCGCCGCGGGTGGGTTCGCGCCGAAGCTGAACAGGTTCTTGACCATATCGCCCGCCGAACCCATCAGCCCGGTGGTGAAGACGACCGAGGCGATGACGATCACGACGATGAGCGTCACGCCCAGCACGAGCGCCCGGTTGCTGCCCGACCGCCGTTCCAGCACCGCCTGATCGGGCCGGGTTGGGTCGTAGAATACCTCGACCGGCCCACCGGTGACGTATCGCGATGCCAGTTGCTCGGCCTTGCGCGACGATCCGTAGCCGACGTTGCCAAAGGCGATGCGCTGGCCCTGGTAGCGCTGGCCCCTCACCTCGTACTCGTAGGCCACCTGCGGGTAATAATACGTATTCGTGCCGCCCTGTGAGTCGCTGGAGCGCCGTGAGGCGACGCCGGAGTACAGCACGCGCCCAGTCGTCGAGTCCCAGTTGCGGCTGGCCCTCACCTTCGCGCCGCCGCGCAGGACCGCGATGACCATGATCAGCGCCACAAGGGCGAAGGGAGCGACCGTGATCAGCACGATCCCGTTTGTGCTGCCGAACAGCGACCCCAGGTCCATCTTGATACTCCTTTGCTGGCGCGCGGGAATTATGTGCGAATCCTATGATAACTATCCCTCTGGCGGCAAATCGTGAGATTACGGAGCCAGGCGCAGCGCGGGATAACGGGGTGCGAGGAAGCGCAGCCATTCGTCCTGGAAGCCGATCAGGTGCGGCAGCGCATCCAGCCGCGCCCAGAACAGCCGGTAGTAATGATAATCAATGGCGACGGTCCAGCTGGGCGGCGTCTCGCGCCGAAAGGTGAAGGCGTAGAAGTAGCGGCGCAGTTTGCGGGCGAGATGCGCTGTGGGGACCCAGCCCGTGATCTGCATGGTCGGATACTGCGAATCGGGCAGGCGATCCCATTCCGTGTAACACACGTGTTGGTAACCATCGGCCTCGCGCAGCACATCCACGCGCACACCGCGTGGCAGGAAGGCCCAGTCGAAGCTGTGCGGGTCGGGCCGCCCGTAGACCGTCGTGCGCGTCGCGGTCACACGCTGGCTGTCCGGCACATGCCAGTCGTCGTAACCGAGAAATTCGGGCGACTCGAAGTCAGCCAGGCCGGTTTCTTCGCGCGCTTCACGCAGCGCGGCGGCGGCGTGCGCTTCGCCTTCTTCGACCGTGCCCGCCGGGAGCTGAAATCCGGCGAAAGGGTGCTCGAAGAGCAGCAACTCGTCCATGCTGCCCGTCGCGCCAGGGCGAATGACAAACGCCGTCACCTTTTCCAGAATGGGTTCCGTCTGCATCCTGCCTTCCCACGAAAACGCCGTAGGGACGAGGCCAGCCTCGTCCGTCGCCTTCTTGACAGGCCCGCTCGTTACGCCACGTTCTCCACGGGGTAGCTGGCCGCGCGGGTGAAGATGGCTTCCAGTTCGGCCAGCGTCTCGGCCTGCACGAGCAGGGTGCGCAGCGAGGCGGCGTAGCGTGTGCCGAGGTGGTACTTGGTCAACTGGCCGCGCAATTCGCGCACCGTCTGAAGCTCGCCCATCCGCGACGTTTCGACGGCCAGCCGGGCATGGCGCAGCGCGGCGTCGGCCAATTCCTGCGGCGTGGGCGGCGGCAGATACTCTCCCGTGCGCAGGAAGTGCGCCATCTGGCGGAAAATCCACGGGTTGCCCAAGGCGCCGCGCCCGATCATCACGCCATCGACGCCCGTCTCCGCGATCATGCGCGCTGCGTCTTCGGGCGTGAAGACGTCGCCGTTGCCGATGACCGGGATGCGCACCGCGTCCTTCACCTGCCGGATGATGTCCCAATCCGCCTTGCCGGTGAAGCCCTGGGCGGCGGTCCGGCCATGTACGGCAATCGCCGCGACGCCCGCCGCTTCGGCAGCGCGGGCAAAGGGCACTGCGGTTAGCTCGTTTGCATCCCACCCGGCGCGCACTTTGACGGTAACCGGCGCGCTCACCGCCCGGACGACGGCCTCGACCACGGCGGCGGCGGTGCACACGTCGCGCATGAGCGCCGCGCCCGCCCCGGTGCGCGCCACTTTGGGAACCCAGCAGCCCATGTTGATATCGACGATGTCCGCGCCCGCATCCACGACGATGCGCGCCGCTTCGGCCATGTGCGCCGGGTCGCTGCCGTACAGCTGCACGGCGACGGGCGTTTCCGCGCGCGACCAATCGAACATGGTGAAGGTGCGCTGGTTGCGGTAATGGATGGCGGCGCTGCTCAGAAGCTCCGAACACACCAGCCCCAGGTCCGGACCGCTCACCTCGCGGCATACCCGGCGGAAGGCGTGGTTGGTCTGGCCGGCCATCGGGGCCAGCGTGAGCGGCGCGGATATCTCGATGCCGCCGATGCGCAGATGCGGCAGGGTGCGCGTGTCGGGACGATTTTCCAACATGGTCATGTGACGATCTCGAATCACGGGTCGACGCCGGCATTATCGCAGGCGCGTGGGGTGGAGTCAATCGTGGGCATGGTGCGCCGGACTCTCACGGCCCGGATTGCCGGCGCTGCCCGCAGAGACGGTGACAATCAGGCGCGAGCGCTCAGGCTCCGGTCGCCCAGCACATCTTCGACGTACAACTTACGGACGACGATGACCAGCGCCGCCGCGATGGGTGCAGCCAGCACCAACCCGAACGGCCCGGCCAGCACCCCCAGCACAAGCTGCGCAGTGATGATATAGGCGGGCGGCAGATACAGCATGGAGCGTTCGAGAATGGGCGCGACGAGATAATTATCGATCATCTGCACGGCGGTATACAGCGCCACCACCCACAACGTATCTTGCGGACTCTGGAGTAGCGCGACCAGCACCGCCGGGATCAGGGCAAGGATAGGCCCAAATGTCGGGATGAACGCACCAATGGCCGCGATGATGCCGAGCGATAGGGTGAGGGGCATTCCCAGCGCCGCCAGCCCGCCGCTGGTCAGCGCACCGACGAGCAGCATCGAGAGAACGCGCGTCAGCAGCCACTTGCGGAGCGTGGTGGCCGTCGCCCGAAGGGTATCATGCACGCGCTCGCGTTGCTCCAGGGGCACAAGGTGCAGGATATTGCCAATGTAGGTGTCCGGCTCCAGGATGAAGAAGATGATCAGGAACAGCGCGACGATCACCGTCGAGAGTACGCCCAGGACCGTGGAGAAAACGCCTGTGATGCGGGCGAAGGTCGTCGCATTCAGGCTTGAGGCCAATTGCTGACCAATCTGATCGAGCGTCGGTATCTGTTCTGCGAGCGCCTGCCCCCATGAATACCGGCGTAGCTCGTTCTCGATGCGGCGCAGCGCCTCTGGCAGCGCCGTACCAAGCTCGGAGAACTGGTCAGCGGCCTGCGGCCCGATGATCAGCCCCGCCACGACCGACAAGACGAGCAAGGCAACGAGGGCAAGGATAGCAGCAGCCTTGCGCGAGAGCCGTGTGCGCTCGGCCAGCCAATCGCCTGCGCCACGAATGCCTGTCGCCAGGAGTACACACAGGAACAGCAGCATCAGCACATTGAGTGTGGCGTCGACGAAACTGGCAAAGAGAATGAGGAACGCGATGAGGCCGACGGCGAGGAACAGGCGGCGTTTATAGGCTTTCCACGAAAGGCGCTCTGCCTGTTGCTGTTCAGCAGACTCATTCTTATCCGGCATTGATTCTTCCACTACAACACACCATACCAGGGTAACCACGAGGTTTTGAAAGCATAGCAGCATCTTGTCGGTGCGCGCAATCCAGGAGACGTGGGGCAATCGCTTCAAAAGTGCGGACTGAGGCAAGCAGCAGGAAAACGCCTCACCCCCTACCCCCTCTCCATGCGGAGTACCGCGTAGAGAGGGGGAATCGCGCGGCAACAGGGCAAGCGATCTTCTCTCGCCGTGCCGTTGGGGGTCCCCGACCGGGTTCCATTGATCGCTTGCGTTCAATGGGTGGTCTGGGGCGGCGGACATGGAGAGGGGCCGGGGGTGAGGACGCTTCTTCCACGGCTCGCCTACGCCCGGCGGGTGAGACGCCGCCCCGCATGGCAACCGCCCGCCCGGTCGGCTATACTCCGCCCGGTGATGCGCCGAAACCCGGCACGACAAGGCAGAAGGTAGCATGAATCTTTCGGTAATCATCCCGTGCTTCAACGAGAAGGCGACCATCGAGCAGGTTGTCGCGGCGGTGAAGGCCGTCAACCGCGCCTCGGAGATCATCGTCGTGGATGACGGCTCGACGGACGGCACGCGCGAGGTATTGCAGCGCGCCTTCCCCGATGGCGGCGACCCGCTGGTGCGCGTCATCTTTCACACGGCGAACCAGGGCAAGGGCGCGGCGGTCCGCACCGGCTTTTCGGCGGCCAAAGGCGACGTGATGATGATCCAGGACGCCGACCTGGAATATGACCCGCGCGACTACCCGGCCCTGCTCCAGCCCATCGAAGAAGGGCGCTCGAAAGTCGTCTACGGCTCGCGATTCCTGGGCGGGCCGCGCAAAACGATGTTCTTCTGGAACATGATCGCCAACCGCAGCCTGACGCTTCTCACGAACATCCTGTACAACACCATTCTCTCTGACATGGAGACGGGCTATAAGGTGTTCCGGGCCGAGGTGGTGCGTGGGATGCGGCTGCGCTCGCGGCGCTTCGAGTTCGAGCCGGAGATCACGGCCAAAGTGCTCAAGCGCGGCTATCGCATTTACGAAGTCCCCATCTCGTACAACGGGCGCGAATGGAACGAGGGCAAGAAGATCAAATGGACCGACGCGCCCATCGCCGCCTGGACGCTGCTGCGCTACCGGTTCACGGACTAGGGCCAGACCCTCACCCCCCCGATCCCCCTCGCCCTCGTAGCGCGGGATCAGGGGTGAGGGTCATTCTTCTCCTCGCCCTTCTGCTCGGCGCGGCGCTGCGAATTGGCGCGCTGGGCCGAGATGTGCGCCTTCACCCCGACGAGGCCCTGTACGCGACCTACGCCCGCCGCATGGCCCTCGACGCCGATCTCCTGCTGCGTGATGCCCCGCTCGACAAGCCGCCGCTCGGCCTGATGCTCACGGCGCTGTCGTTTTCGCTGTGGAATCCGGGCGAATTTGCCGCGCGCCTGCCCACTGTCTTCGCCAGCATCCTGTCGCTGGCCGCCCTGGCCGCGCTGGCCTGCCGGCTGTTCGGCGCACGAGTCGCCGTGCTGGCGGCGCTGCTGCTGGCGCTCTCGCCCTTTGATCTGGCGTTTGCCGCCACGGGCTTCCACGATCCACCGCTGACCCTCTTCCTGCTGCTGACGTGCCTCGCCGCCGCGTCCGACCGCTGGACCGCCGCCGGAGTCTTCGCCGCGTGCGCCATCGCCACGAAACAGAGCAGTGTGCAGTTCTTGCCGGTCTTCCTGGCGGTGGGATTGGGCGCGGCGGCCTGCGCGGACTGGCGTGGCCGGGATTATGCGCGGCGCTTGGTCCGTTTTGCCGTCCCGGTGGTCGCCGTCGCGCT
>JADZBY010000368.1 GCA_020851855.1 Anaerolineae bacterium | reverse complement strand
TATCACGGCGCGCGCCACGTGACGAACGGGGCATAGCGTGTCCTATCGTAAGCCGGGCGCGTTTCTTGACAGCACAAAAATCCGCGCTATCCTTTGGTTAAAGGATTACGGTAAAGGTTTACGGTAAACGATTACGTACCGCCTTTACCGCCGGTTTTTGCCGATGCCCACTATTCGCGATGTGGCCGCTCATGCCCAGGTTTCCGTGGCGACGGTGTCCCACGTGTTGAACGGCACACGCTTTGTCGATCCCAGGACCGTGGCCCGCGTCCGGCACGCCATCAAAGTGCTTGGCTACCGGCCCAACTCCCTTGCGCGGGGGCTGCGCCGCAACGAAACCAGCACCATCGGCATGTTGCTGCCCGACAACTCGAACCCCTTCTTTGGCGAAATCGCGCGCTCCATCGAAGACATCGGCTTCACCGAAGACTACAACGTCATCCTGTGCAATTCGGACGGCTCCGAGGCCAAAGAAGCCGCCTACGTCGATACATTGCTCTCCAAACAGATCGACGGGCTGATCCTGATCTCGTCCGGCAACAGTTTCGCGCCGCTGCAGAGCATCCTTGACGCGGGCGTGCCGTGCGTCGTCGTGGACCGTGAACTGAGCGACGATGTGCCGGTCGATCAGGTGCTCATCGACAACCGGCAGGGCGGTTATCTGGCCGGGCAGTACCTTGTTCAGCTCGGACACCGCCGCATCGGTTACATCGCCGGGCCGAATCAGCTCAGCCTGAGCGCGCAGCGGCTCACCGGCTTCCGCGCCGCGCTTGGTGAAGCCGGGATGGCGCTGCCCGACGAGGCGATTGTGCCGGGCGACTTCTTCTACACCGGCGGCGCGGACGGCATGGCCGAATTGTTGCGCCGCGTCCCCGGCCTGACCGCCGTCTTTGCCGCCAACGACCGGATGGCCGTCGGCGCGATGAGCACCTTGCAGCGGGCCGGGCTGCGCGTGCCGCAAGACGTGTCGATCATCGGTTACGACGACATCCCCCTGGCCAGCGCGCTGTACCCATCCCTGACGACCATCGCCCAGCCAACGGTAGAGATGGGCCGCACGAGCGTGTCGCTCCTCATCGAGCGCATCAAGTCGCGCGGCGAGACGCTGCCCGTCCGGCGGGTGACGCTGCCCGTGCATTTGCTCGTCCGCGAGAGTTGTTGCCCGCCGCGCACCGGTTCCAGCGCCAAATCAGGCAAAAGCAGCAAGGCAGCATACACACAATGAGCAGTCGCGCTACCTTGAACGGCATTTCGATTGGCATCTACGAAAAAGCGCTGCCCAGCGACGTGGACTGGGACGCGCGCCTGAACATGGCCGCCGCCGCCGGGTTCGATTTTGTCGAGATGTCGCTCGATCCCAGCCCGGAGCGCTTCGCCCGGCTGCGCTGGGACGCCTCGCAGCGGGCCGAAGTGCGCCGCGCCGTCCACCTGAGCGGCATCCCGATTCGCACCATGTGCCTGAGCGCACACCGGGCCTATCCACTCGGCACGGGCGAGCCGGCGCTGCGCGCCGAAGGGCTGGACGTGCTGCGGCTGGCGCTCGATCTGGCCGTGGACATCGGCATCCGCATCGTGCAGGTGGCCGGCTACGACACGCTGCCCGACGAGCCGCCGTCCGCCGCCAGCCGGGCGCGCTACACGGACGGACTGGCGCAGGGCGTGCGCTGGGCGGCGGAGCGCGCGGTGCTGTTGGGCATGGAGAACCAGGAACAGGGCTACATCGACTCGCCCAGCACGGCGCTCAAAGTCATCGAGCACATTGGCTCGCCCTATTTGGGGCTGTACATGGACATCGGCAACCTGACGGTGAATCGCCGCGATACGCTGGCCGAGGTCCGGGCGGCGCGCGGCCACCTGATCGGCGTGCACGTCAAGGATGCGCGGCCCGGCGTGCCCCGCCGCGTGCCGTTTGGCGAAGGCGACGTGCCCTTTGCGGCGGCGTTCCGGCGACTGGCGGACGATGGATTCGCCGGGCCGGTCATGATTGAGATGTGGAACGATGACCGGCCCGACGCGCTGGACGTGGCCGCCGCCGCCCGCGAATGGGTGGTCGCCCGCCTGCGCGAGGCCGGTTTTACAGGCTGATCATCGCAATAAAGGAATGTTCTCATGCTGAAAACCACCCTTCTGCACCCCGAAATCCTTCACGCGCTCGGCCAATCCGGCCACGGCAGCAAGGTCCTGATCGCGGATGGAAACTACCCGTTCAACACGGGCAGCAACCCCGACGCGACGCACGTGTACCTCAACCTGCGGCCCGGACTGGCGAGCGTCACCGACATCATGGAAACGCTGCTCAGCGCCATCCCGGTCGAGGCGCTGCACGTCATGCAGACCGCCGACGGCAGCGAGCCGAGCATTTACGCCGAGTTCCGCAAGCTCGCGCCGGGCATGGCGCTTCAGCCGGTAGAGCGCTTCGCCTTTTACGACATGAGCCGGGGCCGCGATGTGTCGCTGGTCATCGCCAGCGGCGACCAGCGCCTGTACGCGAACATCATGCTCACCGTCGGCGTTGTGCCGCCCCCGAAGTGATCGGGAGCCGCCGCCAACCTGCCGCGTAGAGCGCGCCGTGAGGATGGGGAAAGGTCGACCATGAGCGATTCCAGCCAAACGCCGATTCTCCACATGGAAGGGATCAGCAAGCGCTTTCCGGGCGTGCAGGCGCTTGACAACGTGCGCCTGGAAGTCCGGCCCGGCGAGATTCACGCCCTGCTGGGCGAAAATGGCGCGGGCAAATCGACCCTGATGAAGATTCTGTCCGGCGTATACACCCGCGACAC
>JADZBY010000367.1 GCA_020851855.1 Anaerolineae bacterium | reverse complement strand
GTGTTCCAGGCAATCGTGCCCAGCAGCGACGCGATCAGGTTTACAGACAGCCACAGGACCGGGTACAGCGCGCGGATGTCCAGCGCGATGGCGGCGCGCTCGGCCAGCAGCAGCACGGCCATGGCGAGCAGCAGCCCGCTGAAGAGCCGCCCTTTCGCCATCCGGCCCACGAACGCGGCATACAGCAGAGAGACGAAGAAGGTCGCCACGCCCAGCCCGACGTACATGAACGGCAGATTTTCCACGCCAAAGCGCCGGAAGAACAGCGCATCGGCGGCGCTGCCGCCCATGCCGCGCCCGATCTCGATCAGGGCAAAAAAGAGCGCGACCCGCAGCGTCAGGGCCGCCTCGCCGGGCCGGACTTTGAGCAGGCGGAGCAAGCGCGGCAGGGACGGTGGTAGAGCGCCCATCGCTCAACCCTTGCCCACGCGCTCGGCGTGAACGGGAGTGGCCGTGGCGAAGGCGATGGCCTTTTCGGCGCTCATGGCGCGGCCCGCTGCCCACGCCGCCGCCAGCGTACTGGCGTCCAGCCGCTCGCGCAGCGCGGCCACCGTCGCTTCGTATTCCTGGCGCTCGATTTCGCGCATCGACGCGCCGATGTGTTCGCGGACGGCCTCAGCCGCACCAAAGAGCCGCGCACAGCGCTCATGTTCACCCTCGGCCATGGCGATGAAGGCGAAACACTCAAGCTGGTGCGCGACGGCAGCCCACTGCCCGCCGTCGCTCCAGGCGCGGATCAGGCGGCGGTAGCCCGCTTTGGCCTCGTCAAGGCGGCCCTCGAGGCGCGCGATATGCACCAGCTCGCTCTGTAGCGCGACCTCGAAGCCGCTGCTGCCCGACCGCTGGGCGATGCGCAGCGACTTGAGGATGTAGGCGCGCGCGTCGTCCAGCCGTCCCTGAAAGCGGGCCTCAATGCCCAGGCCGAGCAGCGCGGGCATCAGCATGGGGTGATCGCCGTAATCCAGGTACAGGCGCGCTTCGTCCTGAAAGCGGCGCGCCTCGTCAAGGTTGCCGAGCGCCGCTTCGATGGCCGACAGCGGGTGAAGCGCCAGCAACCGCCATTGCGTCTCGCCCGCCTCGTGCATCAGGGCCAGCGCCTCGTGCGCCGATTCCCGCATACTCCGGAGCAGGCTCGGATCGCCCATGAGGAGCGCGACATCGCCCTGCACACTCAGCGCCAGCGCCAGCCAGAACCGGTCCGGATCGTCCAGGGCACGTTCCAGCGCGATGGAGCGTCCGATGGCTTCAAGGGCCGCCCGGTATTCGCCCTGGTTCATGGCCATCACCGTGAATAGCGACAGGCCGCGCGCCTGGGCGCGTTTCCGGCGGCGGGCGGCGGCTTCATCGTCCGGCGGCGGCAGCGCTTCGACCCGTGCAAGCAGATCACGCAGCCAGTACACGGCCAGCGCCAGATTGTCGACGCGTGCGCCCCAGAAAAAGAACAGGTTGCCGAGCATAAGCAGCGCATCGTCGGGCCGCTGTTCTTCCCCCCACTCGGCGGCGGCGCGGATGTTTTCGTATTCCACGCCAAGCTGATCAGACCATTCGAAAGCGTGGCTGCCGCGTAAGCCTAGCCCGCCCACTTCGGAGAGGCGCAGGAAGTAATCGAGATGCCGGTTGCGCACCGCTTGGCCCTCGCCAGACTCAAAGAGCCGGTCCTGGGCGTATTGCCGGATCGTTTCCAGCATCCGGTAGCGCGCCTGCCCGTGCTGCTCTTCGACCACGACCAGCGACTTGTTGACGAGCTGTTCCAGCAGGCTGAGCACGTCCAGGTCGGGGATGACCGCATCGGCGGCGTCGAAGGTCCAGCCGCCCACGAAGACGGAAAGCTGCCGCAACAGGGCGCGCTCTGGCTCGGAGAGCAGGTCATAGCTCCAATCGATCAGCGCCCGCAGCGTTTGCTGGCGTGGCAGGGCCGTGCGGCTGCCGCCGGTCAGCAGCCGGAACCGATCACTCAGGCGCGAGGCGATCTGCTCTGCCGAAAAGAGCTTACAGCGCGCGGCGGCGAGTTCGAGCGCCAGCGGGATGCCATCCAGCCGCAGGCAGATTTGCGCCACGGCCTGCGCATTGCTCGCCGTCAGAGCGAAGCGTGGCGCGACGGCCTTCGCGCGCTCCACGAACAACTGCACCGCCTCGTAGTCGGCCAGCGCGGCGGGCGTCCTGGCTGTGCTATCCGGCAGCGCCAGCGACGGCACGGTGTATGTCACTTCCCCGGCGATGCCGAGCGGCTCCCGGCTGCTGGCCAGGATTTTCACCTGCGGGCAGTGGCGCAACAGGTGTTCGGCCAGCCGCGCACAGGCGTCGATCAGGTGCTCGCAGTTGTCCAGGATCAGCAGCAGACTCTTGCCGCGCATGTAGTCGGTGACGAGGTCCAGCAGCGGCATGCCCGGCGTGCGGCGCAGCTTGAGCGCGCCGGCAACCGCTTGCAGCACCAGGTCCGGGCCGGCCAGCGGGGCCAGTTCGGCCAGCCACACGCCATCCGGAAACGAGGACAGCACGTCGGCGGCAAGGTGCAGCGCCAGCCGCGTTTTTCCGGTGCCGCCCACGCCGGTCAGCGTCAACAGCCGCGCCGACGAAAGCGCCTGCCACACGTCGGCCTTCTCGCGCTCGCGCCCGATGAAGCTGGTGAGTTGGACGGGCAGGTTGTTGGGGAAGGCGTCGATGGAGCGGATGGGCGGGAAATCGACGGGCAGGCCCAGACTCACGAGCTGGTAAACGCGCTCCGGGCGGATCAGGTCGCGCAGGCGGTGTTCGCCCAGGTCGAGCAGCGCCGCGCCGTTGGGCAGCTGGTCGCGCACCATCTCGGCGGTGGCGCTGGAGACGAGCACCTGCCCGCCGTGCCCGGTGGCCGTCAGGCGCGCGGCGCGGTTGAGGGCTGTGCCGAAATAGTCGCCGGCCCGCGCTTCGGCTTCGCCAGTGTGCAGCCCGATGCGCACGCGCACGGTGTGGGGCCGAATCTCCGGCCACGGGTCTTCGAACATCGCGGTCTGGATGGCCAGCGCGGCGTTCACGGCGTGAATGGCCGTCTCGAAGGCGGCGTGGCAGCCGTCGCCGGTGGTTTTAACAACGTGGCCCTGGTTGGCCACCACCGCCTGCTGCACCCGATCATCGTGGCGGGCAAGCACCGGCTTCATGACTTCCGGGTACAGCTCCCAGAGGCGGGTGCTGCCTTCAATATCGCTGAACAGGAAAGTGAACATGCCCGCTGGGGCAGCGTCAATCACCGGATCACGCTCCGCACCGCTCGATCTCAATTACGATACACATCGTGAGAATAATTCCGATCATACCACCGCTTTACGCAAAAGGCGGCGGCGAGTTTTTTTCCGTGAGTGAGGCAATCGCTCCAAGAGTGTAGGCTGGGGCAGACAGCAGGAACGCGCCTTACCCCTCTGCCTCTCTCCACGCGATACTCCGCGTAGAGAGGGGGAAATGCCGCACGCGCCAGGCCGCCGATCTCCCCTCTCCGTGCCGACGGGGTCCCTTTGGGGCGGCGAACATAGAGAAGGGCTGGGGCTGAGGCCGCTTGCCCTTTCCTGACGCTTTCCCGACGCTGGTGAGCGCTCCTGGCACTCCAGGACCCGAATCATGCGCTGGCATCGGTCTGTGTTCATGAGTCAGCCGTGAGAGCGCCTTGCCTTTGCCCCGATCCGCTGGCATTATTCAGCCCAAAGCGCGGCTCGGACGTCGTCAATGACGCTGAATCCGCTTGATTTCTCGGTGTGGGTGGGTATTATCGTCCCATGCGAAAACTGCTTGGCACTCTCATTCCGCTCCTCGGCGCGGGGCTGCTTCTGATGGTCGGCGCGTGCACCGGCAGCTCTCAGGCGGCCAGCGTCCTGGAGTCGGACAACATCTCTCTGCGTGCAACCATCGCCTTTTACGAGGCGCTCGGCCCGACCATGACGGCGGACTCGGCGCTCATGCAGCAACAACTGGCCACGGTGCAGGCCGCGCTCGACCAATCGCGGCAGGAAGTGCGCAATCTGACGGTGCGCGTCAACGGCATGACCCAGCCGGGCACTGTGGTGGCGCTCAATACGACGCCGCTCGCCGCCGCCGATCCGAATGCGGCGGCGCAGGCGGGCCAACCGGCGCTGCCCACGCTGCCCGCCGATACCGGCGACGGATTCGGCAGCGTGCGCGCGACGCCCACGCCGCTCCCGCTGGCGGTGACCACACCCCAGGGCGGCCCGGTCAGCGTCAGCTCGGCGTCGGGCATGATGCTCGACGAGATCGTCACGGCGCGTGGGCAGGACGAGGACGGCTGCGCGGTGGACCAGACGACGACGTTCAGCGCCAGCGGCGATGCGCGCATCCTGGTCATCACCGTGGCGCGCAATTTCCGCAGCGGCACGCTCTTCATGACGCGCTGGCAGGGGCCGAACGACTTTTTGCAGCAGTACGAGTGGACGTCGGACAGCGGCGCGGAGTCGATGTGCGTGCACTTCTACATCGAGCCGGCCTCGTTGCAGATGGCCCCGGGCGAGTACACAGTCACATTCGTCGCCAGCGACAACAGCGGGACCATCGAGAGCGCGCCGATCCCCTTCACCGTGACGCAGTAGGGGAGTAAGAGTAGGGATACAATTTTCTCACCCTTCGTCACGAAAATCCGTCGGCAGGTCTGTATCAATCGTCTCCAGTTGGCTTATCAGCGAGGGAATTGATAAGCTGACAGTTTCCCAGACACGATCGATATCAACGGCAAAATACGCGTGTATCAGCCGATTCCTCATACCTGTGATGGCTGGCCATGGAATGTCCGGATGTGCGGCCCTCAACTCCGCTGAAACGCGCGAAGCTGCCTCTCCGAGAATCTCGATCAGGCGGACCACGGCGAGCAGGCGCATTTCATCTTGCTCAAACGCCTGCCGGTCCACACCCGACGTGAAGGTGAGAACCTTTCGCGCCGCATCCAGCATGTGCCGGACACGCGTGGCGTCATCCTGCACGCTCATAAATCACCCTCGCCGTATCGATGACCTGCTGGCGGAAGTACGGACTCAATTCGTGCGGTGTGCGCAGATCGACTTTCCGTTTCACGATCTGAGTAAGCTCAATTTCCTGCTGTGCCATGTCGAGCAGCGTGACCGGAACACCTGGGACATATTCGACCAGCAAATCAACGTCCGAGTCGGGGCCGAAATTGCCGCGCAGAGCCGAGCCAAACACTGCCAGACGCCGGATAGGTCGGCGGGCGCAGTAGGCACGTATCTGCTCAGTTGGTAGTTCTACCGTTACACCGTTCAAGGGCTAATATCCATTTACGTTACTTGGTCACGCCGTGCGCGGCACTCTATGCTGCTGCCGGAACAACTTCTCCTCGATAGGCAAGGATGATCGTGTCGCGTGGGATGCCCGCCTGAACCAGCGCGTCCACGAGCGGTTTATCATTACGATCCTGCTCGACAATAACCAGATCGCCGAAGATGCGCACCAGCAGGCTGACGAAGGATACGTTTTGTTCGGTAACCGTCACAACCGAAAATACCGAATTATCGTCGTTACGTGTGAGGTGGCTCTGGCTGTTCAGTCCCTTGCGCGCATATCCTACGATTGCATTTCGTACTACACTCGTCAGGGTATCCATTCCACAACCTCCTCCGTCTCGTAGTCGAAGACCATGAGCGGTATCCCGTTCGCCTGGAGAGCCAGTTCTCCGAGTCGCTCGCTCAGTATCCCATTGTAAGATTGCTTCGTCACAGCAAGATACAACGGCAAAGCAAGACTGCTCATTCCCAGGACTAGACGGTAAAGGCCGAACTTGCCGATAGCGTTGGCTAGACCATAAGTTCCGTTGACCGATAGTCAGCGCCACCTGCTCATCGTCGATGGTCCACCCATCCTTGATCAGCGCCCGCTTCACAACGTCGTGGTAGCGGTCTTTGGCGGGCATGTCAGCATGTGTCCTGTCTCACGTGCTCACCCCAACTCCAACCGGAAGCCGTGCCCTCTCACGGTGATGATGTACTGGTGGTCGGGATCGATCTCTGCGATGCGGTCGCGCAGGCGGCGCACCAGGGCGTCGATGGCTTGCTCACTCACCCCCTCGCTGATGGCGTCCGGCCAGACGGCGCGCACCACCTGATCGCGGGTGCACACCGCGCCCTTGGCATCGACCAGCAGCTCCAGCAGGCGGTATTGCGGCAGGCTGAGCGGCGGATCGATCTCGTGCGCCCCGATGAAGACGCGGCGCGCGTCACGATCCAGGCGCAGGCGCGTGGCAGCGCCCATCGCATCGGGCGAGATCGGCTCGGTCGCTTCCGAGGCGACGAAGACCAGCCGCACCACCTGGGCCAGATCGATCTGGTCGCCGTTTTGCAGCGACGCTTCGCCCTTGAGCGGCTTGCCGTTCAGCCACGTGCCGTTTTTGCTCTCCAGGTCCACGACGCGGTAATCCTCGCCCGCGCGTTTGATCTGGATGTGCTGGCGCGATACCTGCCGCTCGGCGAGGACCATGTCGCACGTCGCATCGCGGCCCACCACGATCATCTCGCCGGACAGGGGCACGCGCAGGCCCGCCTGCGGCCCATCCCGAACAACCAGTGTAGGGTTCTCTGCCTGTGCCATACGCGGTCTATCCTCTGTAGCTGCCATCCATGTGCCACGAATACCAGGGCGCGGGCCGTCAGGCCAACGCGAACTCGATGTACTCCTTGCGGATCAGCTTGTCGGGCGTAATCCCCAGGATGGCCAGAATTTCGCTGATGAGTGCCGCCTTGTACTCTGCGTCCCGGCGGGACCAGGTCTGGCTCTTGATCTCCACGAACATGCCGTCGATGGGCGGATTCATCATCCGGTCGGCGTTCACGTAGCACAGCACGCCCTTGTACAGGATGTGCCAGCGGTAGCGCTCCTTCTGAATGGCGCGCTCTTCCGTCGGGCGGAAGTATTCGCGGTAGAAGCGCAGCGGGTGCGTGGCCGGGGCGATGAACTGCGACCGGCTCAACACGACGGCGTCGTCAAACTCGCGCTCTTTGGTGGGCGAGGTGAAGGTCAGCCGGGTGCGCACGCCGTCCACGTCCCCCTTGCTATTCAGCGCGTCGTCTTCGCGATAGCGCACACGCCCTTGCGATTCGTCCCCGAATATGAAGTACGTGTCGTACTGGCGATAGCGGCTGAAGCGCACCACCTGTACGCTCGGCTCGTTGAGCAGGTTGGCGACGATCTCTTCGGGCGTGGCGTCGGTCTGAAGCTGCGCCTTGACCTGAATCTCGAAGCTCTCGGTCTGCTCCACGCCGCCGATGGCGATCAGCTTGTTCAGGATGTTGCCTTCACGGGCGATCAGGAAGGCGTCGATGTCTTTGGCGATGACGGCGGCGCGCTCCATGACCGCTGCCTCGTCCACAGTGAGCAGGTTCCGGTTGCGCAACAGCCACTTGCCATCGACGATGACGTGCTGCACGTCGGTGCTCTTGGAAGCGTATACGATCTGGCTGTACACCGCATCGTCGTCGCGCGTGAAGCTGGGCGTGTTGTGCAGCACATCGCAATCCACGACGATCACGTCGGCGCGTTTGCCCGGCTCCAGGCTGCCCGTCAGATGGCCCAGGTACATGGCTTCGGCTCCGACGCGCGTCGCCATGAGCACCGCCTGTTTGGCAGGCAGCGCCGTGGGATCGAGCGTCACGCCTTTGGCCAGGATCGCCGCGAGCCGGACTTCCTCGAACATGTCCAGGTCGTTGTTGCTGGCCGGGCCATCCGTGCCGATGCCCACCTTGATGCCGCGATCCAACATCTCGACGACCGGGGCCATGCCGCTGGCCAGCTTCAAGTTGCTGGTCGGGCAGTGCGCCACGCCGGTTTTGTGGTTGAAGAGCGTCTTGATCTCGCCGGCGTCGACGTGCACACAATGCGCGGCGAGCGTCTTGGCGTCCAATACGCCGAGCTTCTTCACACGCGGCACGACGGGCATCTCGTAGTCGCGGCGGCTCTCTTCGACTTCCAGCCGCGTCTCGGAGATGTGGATCAGCAGCGGCACATCGTATTCGCGGGCCAGTTCACCGCACGCCTGCAAAATCTCGTCGGTGCAGGTGTACGGCGCGTGCGGCGCGACGGCGGGCACGATCAGGTTGTGGCCCTTCCACTGCTCGATGAACAGGCGCGTGGCGGCAAGGCTTTCTTCATAGCTTGCCGCGTCCGGCGACGGAAACTTGAGCACGGTCTGCCCGCACACGGCGCGCATGCCCGCTTCGGCGGTGGCGGCGGCCACATCGCTTTCAAAGTAGTACATATCCGCGAAGCTGGTCACGCCGGACCGGATCATCTCGGCGCACGCCAGGAGCGTGCCCAGGCGGCAGAACTCCGGCGTGACGAACTGCGCCTCGGTGGGCATCATGTAGCCCATCAGCCACACGTCCAGCCGCAAGTCGTCCGCCATACCGCGCAGCAGCGTCATAGCGGCGTGCGTGTGCGTGTTGACCAGCCCCGGCATGATGACGCGCCCGGAGCAGTCCACCCGTTCCGGCGCTGTGTAGGCCGCGTCAATCGCCTCGACGGTCCCCACCGCAACGATGTCCTGGCCGCGGATCGCGACTGCGCCGCGCCGATACAGGTCCAGCCGTTCGTTCATGGTCAAAACGACGCCGCCGGACAGAATAAGGTCTACCTGTTCCAACCTGCACCTCGCTGGCGCACTGCGCCCTCAAACCGGCCAATTTCCACCAAGAAATTCCCGCTAGTATAGCGCAACACCACCGGGAGTGGGGAATCGCGGTACAATGCCCGGCGCGAGGCTTTGTACCACAAAGACGAAACCATGATACTGTGCATCGGACCCAATTCCGGCATGGACCGGGTAATGGTTGTGCCGGGCCTGCGCCTGGGTGAAGTGTTCCGCGCCGAGCATATCCTGCCGATGGCCAGCGGCAAGGGCATCAACGTGGCGCGCGCCGTGATCCGCCTGGGCGGCGACGGGCTGGCCGCCGGGATGCTGGGTGGGCATACCGGGCGGTGGATGGCCGAATTGGCCGACGTGGAAGGTGTGCCGGGCGTCTGGACCTGGATCGCGGGCGAGAGCCGCTCCAACATCATCCTGGTCGACCCGCAGATCGGGCAGGCGACCGTCATCAACGAACTGGGGCCGGTCATCGCGCCGGACGAGTGGGCGCGTTTTCATGCCGATCTCGTCGCGGCGGCGCAGCGGCCCGATTGCGACGGCATCTGCGTCAGCGGCAGCCTGCCGCCGAGTGTGCCTGCCGGGAAATTCGCGGCGCTCGTGGCGGACCTGAGCACGCTGGGCAAGCCAACCTGGGTGGACACCAGCGGCGCGGCGCTCGACGCGGCGCTGCATGTCGCGGACGGGCGCTTTGGCTTCAAGATCAACGGCTTCGAGGCCGGGCAACTGCTGGGCATGGCGGTGGAAGACGTGGCGGCGGCGCATGAGGCGGCGAAACGGCTTCACGCGCTGCGAATCCCGGCGGTGGCCATCACGCTGGGCAAACAGGGCGCGGTCTATTCGGATGCGCATGGGGCGTGGTTCGCCGCCAGCGGCCCGATCCAGCCGGTCAGCCCGATTGGCAGCGGCGATTCGTTCATGGCGGCGCTTGCCCAACGCCTGATCGCCGCGCCGGACGATCCCGCCGAGGCGCTGCGCCACGCCGTCGCCGCCGGGGCCGCCAATGCGCTGTCCATCGGCAGCGGCATCTTCACCCGCGAGGAATTTGACCAACTTCTGCCGACCAGCCGGGTAGAGCGGGTGGAATAGAACACGCCCCAC
>JADZBY010000366.1 GCA_020851855.1 Anaerolineae bacterium | reverse complement strand
GTGAAGCCCGACGGCGTGCAGCGCGGGCTGATCGGGGAGATCATCCGCCGTTTTGAGGTGCGTGGGCTGCGTATGGTCGCGGCCAAGTTCATGCTCACGCCGCGCGCGCTCGCCGAGCAGCACTACGGCGAGCACGTCGGCAAGCCGTTCTACGAGGGCCTGCTCAACTACATCACGTCCGGCCCGGTGATGGTCATGGTCTTCGAGGGCACAAACGCCGTGCAGGCGGCGCGCAGCACCATCGGCAAGACGAAGCCGTTCGAGGCCGAGGCGGGGTCGATCCGGGGCGACCTGGCGATGGAAACGGGCCGCAACCTCGTGCACGGCTCGGATGCGCCCACCACCGCCGAGCGGGAGATCGCGCTGTGGTTCACGCCCGAAGAACTGGTGAGCTGGAACCGCGAGACGGACCGCTGGATTTTCGAATAACCCAGCGCTTCGACGCGATGCGCGGGCGCAACGCGGGGCGCAACGCAGACAACGCCATGCGGACAACGCCATGCGGACAACGCCATGCGGACAACGCCATGCGGACAACGCAGGCGTTGTCCCTACACCATCTCGTAGGGACGAGGCCTGCCTCGTCCGCATTGCCTCAACGGGGCGCGTTCACGATCACGACCGCCGCCCAGACCGGCGCTGGTCTTCTTCTTCGGCCCAGTACGCCGTGTCCGTATCCTCGTCCATGTCCAGATCGGCGCTTTCGGCGTCCTCGCCGGGCGGTTCGGCCTTCACGTCGATGATCATGCCCTCGTCGTCGCGGCGGACGCGCATCGGCTGGCCCAGGCGCAGCGTGCGCAGGTGCTCGTCCACGATCTCGCGTGGCGCAAGGTTGATGAACAGCACCAGCGCCAGCATGAGCAGCGAGCCATCGTCCAGCCAGCCCAGCCCGATCAGGAAATCGGGCAGCAGGTCGATGGGCGACAATACATAGGCCAGCGCGACGAACGGGATCGCCTTGAGCGCGACCGGCACGCGCGCGTCAGAGAACAGCTTCCAGGCCAACCGAAGCTGCTCGATGATCTGCTTCCAGAAATTGAAGTCGGTCGGCGGCGGGACGCGCGACCGTTTGGCTTTTTCGGGCATGGTATGTTCCGTTTCCTCGTCCCGATTCATCACAGATTCTAGCAAATCGCGGACCGGCGGTCTATACCACGCCCAAAGGGCCTGCACCCTCGCGCATCTTCGTAATTCTGCGTGCAACAAAGTGCACAATGATTCTTTAACAGTTGGCATCGAAGCGTATTCTATCCGGCAAGACGCGCTGGTCATGCCATGAACGTCCGCCAGATCATTAAGAGATCGTTGAGAAACGTGAATCTAGGCCCCCCTATTACGCTAATCGGGCATATAATCTATGAGAAGTGTGATTTTAATCACGAGCGCTCTCCGAGTAGTCTAGAGAAAGCAAACCCCACCATGCAGCAAACCCGTAGACATATTCTTGAAATTCTCCGAGATCGTGGAGAAGCGACCGTTGACGAAATGGTGAGCGAGCTTAAGACTCGTATTCAGCACAATATCACCGCCGTCACCGTGCGCCATCACCTGGACATCTTGCGGAGCGATAACCTCGTCACCGCACCGACTGTCCGCCGGAGCGGCGCGCCGGGCCGCCCGCAGTACGTCTATGCGCTGACCGACAAGGCGCTGGACATCTTCCCGAACAACTACCAGAACCTGATGAACGCCCTCTTGGTGCAGCTCAAGTCGTCGCTGTCCACGCCGCAGGTGAACGTCATCCTGGAAGGCGTCGCGGACCGCATGATCTCCGAGGCGCGCCAGCTCATGCCCGGCGTGAACCATGTGCCGGTGGAAGAGCGGCTCGACTTTGCCGTGAGCTACATGAACGGCAACGGCTACGATGCGTGGTGGGAGTCGAATGGCGAGGGATATCTGCTCCACACGCGCAACTGCCCGTATCACAAAGTCTCGCACGCGCACCACGAGCTGTGCAGCATGGACATGCGCCTGATCGCGGGGCTGATCGGCTCCACGCCGAGGCCGCTCACGCGCATCTCGCAGGACGATGACCACTGCACGTACCTCATCCAGGTTGCGCCGGTGGCTGTATCGGCGTCCTGACGCTGAATTTGCCCTCTCGTGCCGCGTTCCGGCGTGGTGGGAGAGGGCTATGTATCCGCGCGCCGGTTCAATTTTCCTTTTCGCTCACTGCGTCTATAATCTCCAATGCGCCGGGCGTCCCACCCGCCCGCGCGCCCGAACACGCAGCTTGAGGTTACGCATGAGTGAAAGCAGTCTGACCCAGTCCGCCGCCCCTGCCAGCGAAAAAACCCAGAACGCCAACGACGAGCAGCGGAGTTTCTTCAGCCAGGAACGCCTGGAGCCGATTCTCGTCGCGGTAACGGCCATCAGCCTGGGCGCGAGCCTTTTGGGCGAACGGCTTGGCGCGCCGGAAGCGCTGATCACGGTCGCCAACGTGATCTCGTACCTGGCCGGCGGCTGGTTTGGCGTTCAGGAAGGCATCCGCAGCCTGCGGCACGGCGAGGTGAACGTCGACCTGCTCATGGTATTGGCGGCGGTTGGCGCGGCGATTGTTGACCAATGGCACGAAGGCGCAACGTTGCTCTTCCTGTTCTCGCTGAGCAACGTCTTGCAGCAGTACGCGATGGACCGCAGCCGCAACGCCATCCGCGCCCTGATGAAGCTGCGCCCGGACAAAGCCACCGTGCGACGCGACGGCGGATTGGTCACGCTCCCGGTCGAGTCGCTCAACGTGGGCGACGTGGTGGTGATCCGGCCCGGCGAGCGCCTGCCCATCGACGGCCAGGTCGTCGACGGCCAGACCACCGTCGATCAATCGACCATCACCGGCGAGTCGATGCCCGTCGCCAAAGAAAGAGGCGACGACGTCTTCGCCAGCACGGTGAACCAGAACGGCAGCATTGACGTGCGCGTGACGCGCCGCGCCGACGAGACGACGCTGGCGCGCATCATCAAGATGGTGGAAGATGCGCAGGGCCACAAAGCGCCCACCCAGCGCTTCCTGGACGCCTTCGAGCAGCGCTACGCCCTGATCGTGATCGCCGCCGTGGCGCTGTATATCGTGATCCCGCCCATTTTGCCCGGCGGACCGGCCTTTGAGGACAATTTCTACCGCGCCATGGTGCTGATGACCGTCGCCTCGCCGTGCGCGCTGGTCATCTCGACGCCCGCGTCGGTGCTGTCGGCCATCGCCAACGCGGCGCGGCGTGGTGTGCTGTTCAAGGGCGGCGCGTATCTGGAGCAGATGGCCAGCATCCGCAATTTCGCCTTTGACAAGACGGGCACGATCACCACCGGCAAGCCCGCCGTCACCGACGTGGTGGCCTGCCCCGGCAATGGCCACGTCGCCTGCACGCCGGAACGGCTGCTGTACGTCGCGGCCAGCGTCGAGTCGCGCTCGGAGCACCCGCTGGCGCAGGCCGTGGTCAATTACGCGAAGGCGCAGGGCATCACGCCCAGCGAGCCGGAGCGGTTTAACGCCGTGCCGGGCCAGGGCGTGATCGGCTACGTGGACGGCCACCGCATGATCATCGGCACGGAGCGGCTGATGCGCAACGAAGGGCTGGCCTTGCCCGATAGCCTGCGCCGCGAGCGTGACCGGCTCGAAGCCGAGGGCAAGACGATCCTGATGGTCTACGACGAGTCGCTCGCTGGCGCGCAAACGGTGGGCTGGCTGGGCCTGTTGGCCAGCGCCGACCAGATTCGGCCCGGCGTGGCGGCCACGTTCAAGCGGCTGCGCGAGGCGGGCGCGGAGCATATCGTGATCCTGACCGGCGACAATGACCGCGTGGCGCGCAGCGTCGCGGCGCAGGTCGGCGCGGACGACGTGCTGGCCAATCTGCTGCCGGAGAACAAGGTGAAAGCAGTTCACGATCTGGAAGCGCGGCTCGGACCAACGGCGATGGTCGGCGACGGCGTGAACGACGCGCCTGCGCTGGCCGCCGCGTCGCTGGGCATTGCGATGGGCGCTGCCGGGACCGACGTGGCGCTGGAAACCGCCGACATTGTGCTCATGGCCGATGACCTGGACAATCTCGGCTACGCCATGCGCCTGAGCCGCAAAGCGCGCCGCATCGTCTGGCAGAACATCCTGTTTTCGCTGGGCGTGATCGGCGTGCTGGTGATCTTCACGCTCACGGTGGGCATTCCATTGCCGCTCGGCGTGGTCGGCCACGAAGGCAGCACGCTGATCGTGGTCAGCAACGGCTTGCGTCTGCTCGCCTTTCGCGGCGGCAGCGAGAGCCGCCGCGCTGCGCCGAACGTCAGCGCAGCGGCGCGCGCACGGCCAGATAGCCGCGCCGGGTGATACGCTCGCGCACATCCACCGGGTAGGCCGTCGCCAGCAAACGGGCGGCGGCCACCCATTCCGCCCGCCGCCCACGCGCCGCGCCGCGCGCCATCGCCTGGGCGTGCTGCCATGCCGCGAAGAAATCCGCCGGGCCGGGATCGCGCATGTGGTGGATCAGCCGCTTGGGCAGGATGGCCTGGAAATCCACGGGCGCGGCGTGGGCGCGGAAATTCGTGCCGAAGACGAGCGCCTCGTGCGCCAATCCGCCGCCATCAATGCGCCGGTACACGTCAAAGGCGACCAGCCGCCCACTCGGCGTGGACGTGCCCTCGACCAGCAGTCCATCCGGCTCCAGCGCCTCAGCCATCGCCGCCAGCGCGCCTTCGACCGCGCTTTCGTCATATTGGCGCAAGACGTTGTAGGCCCGGATCAAGCGCGCCCGTTCGCCGCCCAGTGCGTCGATCACGTTGAAGCCGCCCACCACGAACCGCACGCGCGGCGGATCGGCGTAGGGCATCGCCGCCGCGACGCGCTCCGGGTCGATCTCCAGGCCGATCACGCGCAACGCCGGGTTAAGCGCCATCCAGCGGGCGTGCATTTCCAGCGTGGTCCAGGGAAACGCGCCAAAACCGAGGTCCACGACGAGCGGGGCAGGGCTGCTCAGCGCGCCGGGATGGGCCAGCGCAACGTACACGTCCACCTGACGCAGCCGGTTGAGGGCTGTTTTGCCGCGCGTGGGCAGACCGACGGGACGGCGGGGCGAGGGGCGGTGGGCGGGCGGGCGATTCACACGGCAGCGCGCTGTCTCACGGCATACAGGATGCGCTCGATGGGCAGCGCGACCACCCATTCCTGCACGCGCTCGCCGCGCGGATTGACCAGCACGTAGGTGGGCGTCATGCGCCCGTCGTACTGGTGAAACAGGCTACGGCCCGGCTCCGAGTTCACGCTCAGGCGGTACACATCCAGGCCATCTACCTCGGACAGCTGGTCCACGCGCGGCCCGACGGTCATGCACATGGCGCAGTATTCGCTCTCGAAGGCGAGCAGGGTGTAGTTACCCGAATGGCCAATCTGCCACAACAGATCGCCGCCGGTTGGGGGCACGTTCACGCTGAGGCGGGGATGGGCGCGCCACCACACCAGGGTAAAAAGCGCCACGACGCCCACCACGAGGCCGACATCCAGCCAGCTCACGTTGTCCTGGGTGAGCAGGACGAGGGCAACCAGGACGACGACGACGGCAACCACGACGTAACCGTAGATGCCGACCAGCCAGACCTGCCGAGGGAGTTTTTTGAGCATGGTTCGCGCCGCCTGTACCGGGATGCACCGCGCCCGTCGCCTAGATTATAGCACGGCGGAGCCTCGCGGCAGCCCGTAGAAGTGTGAGGTGGGCGATTCCAGCCTGCTCTGTCCCTCACTCCCCCGCCCCTCTCTCCCAAAGGGCGAGAGGGGAGATAGTCCTGCGGGGAGCGAGTATGTCACCCCTCGCCATGAGGGAGAGAGGCCGGGGGTGAGGGTTTAAATTTCCATTCACCCGGACCGCCGGAGCGCCGCGGCAAAGAGCGCCCTGACCAGCGCCTCACGCGCGATGAGCACGCCCACCACCAGCGCCAGTGTGGGCAGGCCCGGCAGCGCCGCCAGCAGCACGAGCGGCCCACCCAATGCGGCCAGTCCCGCCCACAGGCTTACTGCCAGCGCAGGCGGCAGGCCGTACAGGGCCGTGCCCTCGAAGGCGGCCAGCGATGCGACGAACAGGGTGAGCGCCATGCTCGCCAGCCGCACGGACACGCCGCCCGCCAGTCCCAGCCAGAACGCAACGCGCGGACGTTTGCCCTGCAAGCCGCTGTGTACGCCGATCAGGACTGCCAGCGCGATTTCCTGCACGCGCTCTGCGACGAAGAGAAACGCGCCCAGCCCCGCCAGCGCCACGGTCCACGGCGTCAGCCCGGCGGCGGTCAGCAGCACGGCGGGAAGGGCGATGGCCGGCACGATCAGCGCCGCCAGCACCGCCGAACCGACCGCCAGACTCCACACGCCGCGCGCCGAACCCGCCGCCCGCGCCAGCAGCACATCACCCGGCGGCTGCGGCGTCACCAACAGCAAATCCCAGGTCTGCAAGCGCAGTTCGCGGGCGAGGCCCTGCCCGGCCAGCGCGGCCAGCGGCGCGACCCACGCCAGGCTGAGCAACACGGACCCCACGATCAGGGCCAGCGCCAGCCCTTCGGCGCGGTAATCGCTGAGCGGCGCGCCCGACGTGCGCTCGATGTAGACCAGGATCGCACCGGTCAGCAGCAGAGTCGCCAACAGCGCGTTGTAGGCCCAGCCGGGCAGCCGCAGCGGCGACGCTTCCGGCGCACGGCGCGCCGCCCGGTAGACCGGGTGCGCTTCGCTGAGGATGTGCCGGGCGAGCGCGCGAACCAGGCTGAGCGAGTTCATAATGGCCGTCCCATTCCCCCTTTTCACCACCGTTCTGAGCGCCGTTCCAGGCAGACCCGGCGTGATAAGTTGCCGAGAATCCGCCGGGCGAGTAATATGCTAACACGTGTCGCCCCGCGTTATGCGATGCTGGAGAGGAAGCCTATGGCCACGCCTTACGATGGAAAGATCGCCGTCTGGCACGTCCACGGACGCACGGTGGGAGAAAACACCATCGATGAAGTCATCGAAACCATCCGCGAGTACGCCCCGGCGGTGAACGCCATCTGGGTGAAGGTGGGCGAGGGCACTGCGTGGATGGGCAACATCGGCGCGGGCGATCCCAAGACCGACCTGGCCATTCGCGGCCCGGCGGATATCGACCGCTGGGTGATGAAACTGGAGCGCGCCGGGTTGGAGTTCCACGCCTGGGCGATTCCCTTTGGCGCGAATCCCGCCGCCGAGGCCGATTTCCTGATCCAGACGGCATCCCGGCCCGGCGTGCGCTCGCTGATCCTGGATGTGGAGCCGTTCGAGGGCTATTTCCGGGGCGGGCGCAGCGCCGTGCGGCCCCTGATGCTTCGCCTGCGCAATGGCCTGCCCGCCGCCTTCCACATCGGCATGAGCGTGGACCCGCGCCCGTGGCATTACGAGACGATCTTCCCCGACGAATGGCGTCCGTTCATCAACAGCGTGCACCCACAGGTCTACTGGGCCGATTTTGGCCTCAGCCCGGATGCGGCGCTGGCCCAGGCCTGGGAAAGCTGGGGCGCGTATGGCCTGCCCATCATCCCGGTGCTGCAAGGCTACCAGGGCCGGGGCGAGCGCCTGACCCGCGAGAGCATGGACCGCGCCCGGACCGTCGCGATTGACACCTACAAAGCGCCCGGCCTGAGCTGGTTCCGTTTTGGCACGCTCAACCGGACC
The DNA here is from genome assembly GCA_020851855.1 of Anaerolineae bacterium. GTDB lineage: Bacteria > Chloroflexota > Anaerolineae > Aggregatilineales > UBA2796 > JADZBY01. The sequence goes on along the minus strand of JADZBY010000366.1, from coordinate 4,288 downwards.
TTCTTCCCCGCCGTGAACGTGTCGATGAGCGGCGCTGTGCCCGGCGGCGGCACGGGCGAGCAGCCGCGCCCCATCGGACAGGGGCGCTATGGCACGGAGATCGTCGTCAAACCTGGCGATCCCGGCTGGCGCGAGGGAACTTATGACGGCACGCCCAGCCCGCTGGCTAACTTTCCGAACGAGGAAGGCTGGTCGAGCCGCTATTTCCGCACGTCCTCGACGGCGAGCAATGTCTGGGTGCGCTGGGACCCGCAGGTTCCCACGGGCGGCTTCTGGGAAATCTCGGTTTATGTGCCGGCGCAACACTCCACGACGAACAACGCGCGCTACAAGATTCACGGCATCGTCGGGCAGACGTCCGACTACGAAGTCGCCGTGGTGCAGACCAAGATGGACTCGATCTGGGTCCCCCTGGGCATCTTCAACCTGGACGCCAGCCAGCCCAACGCGGGCGTGATCTTCCTGAACGACCTGACCGGCGAATTGAACCGCGAGATCACCTTTGACGCCATCCGCTGGCGTCAGGTGCTCGGCTGGCAGCGCCCGCCGCGCTTCCTGGCCGACGGCTTCGACGCGCCCGTCGGGGCATCTGAGGAGCGTATGGTCGCGGCGACGACGTGGCCCGCGTCCTGGAGCATGACGCTGGGCTACCGGGTGCGTTACCGGCTGGGCGGGCGCGAGTCGCTGCACACCGGCAACGACTTCATCATCCGGCGTGGGCGGAGCAAGGGCCAGCCGCTATACGCCACGGCCAGCGGCGAGGTGATCACCGCTCAACGGCTCGGCACGGGAAGCTGGGGCAACGTCGTCATCATCCGCCACGATCCGCTGCTTTCCACGGGGCAGGTGGTGTACAGCCGTTATGGCCACGTGGACGATATGCAGGTGCGCGTGGGCGAGCGGGTGGCGCGTGGGCAGTTCATCGCGACCATCGGGGACGCCTACGGCTATTACCGGGGCAGCGAGCACCTGCACTTTGACATCAGCGGCACGCGCACACTGGCCGCCGCGCCGGCAGATTGGCCGTGGCTGGATGGCGACCGGCTCGACCGGGATTACCTGAACCCGACGAGCTTCGTCTTCAGCAACCGGCCCGTGAAGCCTTGAGCGGCGCTGTTGGTTCATCGTAACTGACGGAGATTGCCCGACGTTGATGAAGGTTAAATAATTGGAGCGGATCAGGTTTGCGGGCGGCTCGCGAGCTGCCCGTACAGTCCCGCAACGTGTAGGGGCGCGTCGCGACGCGCCCTCAATCATCCATGCCCGATTCTTAAAACCCATAAGCGTTGGGCTGAACATACGAAGCCCTTCGGGCTGAAGGCAAATTCCAGCCCGTCAGGGCTTTGTGCTTTCAGCCCCGTGCTTTAGCGCGGGGCGACCTTGACTCCATCCAGGGTTAGTCAGACTGGCGAGGTAAAGGACGCACGCATGATTCGTCGCTGTCGTATCTTGCTCATCGTCGCCTTCGTGTGCGGCGCGCTTGGGGCGCTGGTCCCACCGCCGCACGCCGCACAGGCGCAATCCGACCTTCCGCCCCTGCCGGACGAGGCGTTGCTCTCCGATCCGGCCTGGGCGCGGCCCGGCTTTGCGCCACTCGCCGCGCCATTCCTGACCCGTACCCGCTACCTGCTCGCGCTGGATGTGGACCCGTACCAGGGCATGATCCGTGGGCAGGCGCGCATTCTGTTCGTGAACAACACCGGCGCGGACCTCGACCGTATCGTCCTGCGCCTGTACCCCAACCATCCCAACCACGGCGCGCGCCAGATGACCCTGGACACGCTGGCGCTGGACGGCGCGCCCGCCGAGCACACCTTCAGCGACGCCGAGGGCAGTGTGGCCCAGGTGCGCCTGCCTGCCTCACTCGCGCCGGGCGGCACGGCCACGCTGGACGCGGCGTACACCATTCGCGTCGGGCTGAGCGGCTCGTTTTACATCGCAGAGCCGTTCCCGATGGTCGCCGTGTTTGACGAGTACGGCTGGCGCGAAGACGTTGTGACCAGCGGCCTGGACTACGCCCACACCGAATCGGCGCTGATGGCCGTCAATCTGCGTGCGCCAGCCGCCGTCGGGACGTGGTTCACCGGGGCGATGAAGAGCGCCCAGGACGACGACGCCGGGCGTACGACGTACACGGTCGTCACCGGGCCGATGCGCAACTTTGTCGTCATCCAGGCGCAGGGCTGGGGCACGCTGGATGCGCCCGGCGGGCCGGTCCCGGTGCGCGTGTTGTATAACGGCAGCGAGGACAACGCGCGGCTGATCGGGACCATCGCCAAAGACAACCTGGCCTGGTTCGACGCGAACCTGGGCTATTACCCGTATGCCGAGTTCGACGTGGTGGCCATGTCCTTCCCCAGCGGCGGCGAGGAATACCCGTCGCTGGTGTTCGTGAACAATGACCCATCGCGCGGGCCGGTCTATTGGCGCTGGATCACGGCCCACGAGGTCGCGCACCAGTGGTTTTACGGCATCGCGGGCAACGATACCATCCGGCGCGCCTGGCTGGACGAGAGTCTGGTGCAGGTAGCGGGCTGGCTGTTTTACCTGGACACGTATTACGGCTCGCCCAACGCGCCCGACGAGTACTGGTCGCATGTCCTGACCTGGTACAACCGCATCCAGGGGCCGCCGAAGGTGCTGGACACGCCGCCCGAAGGCTACGCGGATTTCGCGGACTTCATGAGCACCATCTACGGCGGCGGGGCGGTGTACATGCGCCAGCTGGCGGAGCAGATCGGGCCGGATGCCTTCGCCAACGGGCTGAAGAGCTACGTGGCGGCGGTCAGCTTCGGCATCGGCGCGCCGCGCCAGTTCTTCGACGCCATGCAGGCCCAGACGACGCAAGACCTGCGCCCGTTCTTCTGCGAGCGGGTGGGTATCATGTGCTGAAGGCTCTACGCCCGCCGCACAAACAGCGGCAGCGTATCCAGGGGGGCCGGGAAGTTGCGCAGCCATTGCCCGCCCAGGTGCTCCCGCCGCGACCAATACTCGCGCCAGCGCCCGGCGGGCAGGTACACATCCCGCGTGCGCTTGCCCGGCTCCACCACCGGCGCGACGAGGTACTCATCGCCCAGCAGGTACTCGTCGCCCACCACCTGCGCCTCGGCGTCGCGCGGGAAGTTCCAGAAGATGGGCCGCAAGACCGGCTCCCCGGTTTCAACCGCGTTGTGCGCCGCCCGGACCCGCGCATCGGCCAGATCGACGTGAAGCTGTGCATAACGGCGGCAGATGGCGTCCGTCTCCTTGTCAAAATCCCACGGCGCGAGCGAGAACTGAATGGCGAGCATCGGCGCGCTGGCCTGTGCCCAGCGGATGAATAGCTCTTTGTCCGGCTCGACGCCTGCGTAGGCGTTGCCGCCGACCATATCCGGCAGCGTGAACGGGTAGCCGGTCATGGATAGGGCGAGCGCCGTGGTGATGACCGACGCCAGCCCGTTGTCGTGGCCCCACACGCTGAACTTGTCCCACTGGCGAAACAGGACCGGCTGGCGTTGGCTGAACCAGCCGCAGCGCGCCTCACAATAGGGGAAGTGCTGCGCGGCAAATTCGGCCCAGCGCGTGCTGTACTCGTTGCGGCCCATCGGCGCGTGCGTCACCGCGTCGGCAGGAAGGAAATTCGCCTCACCCGCGTCGAACTTGTAACCGGCCAGCCCAACCGCCCGCTGCAACGCGCCGAGCCGCTCCGCCCACCACTGCACCGCGCCGGGATGGCTCAGGTCAAGCAGGTAACCCGTGCCCTGCCACCACGTCACCGGGTAAGGCGAGCCGTCCGGGCGGCGCACCAGGTAGCCCTCGTGCTCGGCTTCCTGCGCGTTCAGCGAATCCGGGTTGAGAAAGGTGGGGACCCACAGCGTGACGGCGAAGCCCATCGCGTCGAGCGTCCGCACCATGCCCGCCGGATCGGGAAAGCGAACCGGGTCGAATTGCGTATCGCCATAGGCCCGCTGCCAGCGATCATCGATTTCCAGCGTGCCGCCGGGGTATTCGTGGGCGCGAATCTCGCGGGCAAAATCCACGATCTTCGCCTGGTCGATGTCGGACTTGTAGCGCGCCCACGAGGTCCAGATCGGGCGGCGTAAGAGGCCCTCTGGCGGCGTGCGCGGCGGCTTGCCGAGCGCCTGAATCAGCCGCCGGAAGGCCGACGTCGCATCCACGCCAACCAGCAGCCGGTAGCGCAGCGGCGCGAGCCGGTCCGCGACGCTGAGCAGCCCCGACGCGCCGGGCATGGCCGGCGGGGGGCGCATATCGGCGGGGGCCATGCCGAGGCCCTGGCTCCACTCCGGCG
>JADZBY010000365.1 GCA_020851855.1 Anaerolineae bacterium | reverse complement strand
GGGCCGGGGGAGTGAGGGTCAACACGAAAACGGGCTTTGCAGACACACCCTAGTAGACCGACGCGCCGAACATGAGGGGAACTTGATGCTTGGGATTGGCTTCTTGAGCCGATACTGCAATCAAGAATTATCTCATCTTTCATGCGCTGGTCTACTAGTACCGCAACCAGGAAAAAACACCCCCTAACCCTGCCCTTCCCCCCATGCAGAGGGGAAGGGGAAAACCGGCTCTGGAAGCCCCTCACTCTTTATGGGGGAGGGGTTGGGGTGGGGGAAGCACGCCTAAATCCTCACCAAGTGGATGTACTAGCTAGGGGGAACCGATTGCCGTGAAGACAATTACCATAAACGACGTGGCGCGCGTGGCGGGCGTCTCGGTATCCACCGTGTCGCGTATTTTGAACAACAAGCCGGACGTTTCCGTCGAGACTCGCCAGCGCGTGATGCAGGTCATCGATGACCTGGGCTATGCGCCGCACGCCGGGGCGCAAGGGCTGGCCGGTGGCCGCACGCGCTCGCTGGCCGTGCTCTACCCGTCCGAGCACGAGTTCACCGGGACGGAGTTCGAGTTCTTCCTGGGCGCATCACGCGCGGCGAGCAAGGCGGATTACCTGTTCCATCTGATCGTGGAAGTGATCAGCGAGCAGCGGCTCTTGAACCTGTTCCGCAGCAATCAGGTGTCCGGCGTGGTGCTCATGGAGATTCTGCTCAACGACTGGCGCGTAAACGTGCTCCAGGAACACGGCTACCCGTTTGTCATGATCGGCCATTGTGCGGACAACGACGGGCTGAGCTACGTCGATTTTGACTTTGAGGCGGGCGTGAAGCTGGCCTGCGAGCACCTCATCGGCCTCGGACACCGCTGCATTGCCCTGCTCAACCTGGGCGGCCTGACGCGCCCGGACGAGTACGGCCCTGCCGCCCGCAACGTGCTCGGCTACGCGCAGGTGTGCGCCCACCACGGCATGACGCCCATCGTGCGCACCGTGTCGCCGAACATTGAGGCGGCGTACCAGGTCACCGAAGCGCTCATCCGCGAGTATCCGGACCTGACGGCCATGATCACGCTGCTCACCTCGCCGATGGTCGGCGTTTTCCGGGCGCTTCAGGACCACGGGCGGAGCGTGCCCGACGATTTTTCGGTGGTGGGCATCATGGCCGACGACAACGCCGAGCTGCTCACGCCGCCGGTCACGGCAGTCGGTATCCCCGCGTACACGATGGGTTACCGCGCCGCCCAGCTGTTGATCAAAAAGCTCACCACGGAGAGCTACCGCGAGCGGCAAATCCTCTTGCCGCCTGAGTTGACCATCCGGGGCAGCACCGCGCCGAAGAAGTGAGATGAGTCTCAGGCCCGGCGGCTGCGATTCGGCGACGAACTCTTACCTGCCGGGCGTGTTCCCACATGGCGACTGCTTAGGGCCTCAGATGGTGAAGCGCCCGTTCTCGTAAATCAGCTCGCCATCGGCGTACGCGCGCCCTTCCCGCAAATCACACACCATGTCCCAGTGCAGCCCGGATTGATTCTTGCCGCCGCTCTCCGTTAACGACTGGCCGAGCGCCAGATGCATCGTCCCGCCGATCTTCTCGTCAAACAGGATATGGCCGGTGAAACGCTGGATGCCATAATTCAGCCCAAAGGCGGCCTCGCCCAGCGTACGCGCGCCCTCGTCCAGATCGAGCATGGCCATCAGGAAGTCCTGTCCCCTGGCGGCGCTGGCCTCTACGACGCGGCCATCCTTGAACACGAGGCGCACATCTTCGACCTGATTGCCCTGGTATAGCGCCGGGTAGGTGAAACGCACCTCGCCGTTTACGGAGTCTTCCACCGGCCCGGTGAACACCTCACCATCGGGGAAATTCTCGTGGCCGCAGCAGTTGATCCACTGTCGCCCGTCGGTGCGATAGCGAATATCCGTGCCCGGCGCGACGATGTGAATCTCGCGGCGCTGGTTCAGGAAGTCCACAATGCGCTGCTGGGCGTCGTAGGCCTGCTGCCACGCGGCGATGGGGTCCTCGGCGTCCAGTAGGCACGCGCTGTAGACGAAGTCTTCGTAATCGCTCAACGACATGCCCGCTTCCTGGGCATTGGCCTGGGTAGGATAGAGAGTGCCGCACCAGTGCAGGTCGCCAGAGCCGATGCGCTCCACAAAGCGCTTGAAGAGCGGCGCGCTGGCCGCACTTTGCACCGCCAAACGCTTCGGATCGACGCCGCTCAGCGCCTTCGTATTGTAGTCGCCGTCGATGGACAGCACGGCATCGTAATAATCGACTTCCAGCCTGCGAATCTCGGAGACGAACTGAAGCTGCTCGTCGCTGGCTTCCTTGAGAAAAATCTCGCGCAGCCCGTCGATGCCGATGCGCGTGCTGGGGTACGCTCCGGCGCGCACGGCCTCACGGTACACGGCGCGGATGAGCGGCGCGGCGATGTCTGCGCCCTCGATCTGTAACTTGTGGCCGGGTTTGATGCGCAGCGAATAATGCACCAGCACGCGGGAGAGCTTCTCGTGGCGTAGGTCCGCCATGATCGTTTCCTTCCAGTAGTCGCGTCGAGACAGGTAAGGGCGCATTGTAACAGCGCAGCGCAGAGGTGGACAAGCGGGTCAGAAACGTGTAGGGGCGCGTCGTGACGCGCCCTTCCATATTGCCGCGCAGAGCGCGTCATTTTGCCTGATCGCTGCCCGGACCGTCACACTCACACCACCACCGGCGCGCCGGTCATGCAGTCCACCACGTCAATCACCGGCGCGGCGGAGCCGGTTTCGCGCGCCACGCAGCGGCACACCGCCAGCGCGTGCTCCAGCGT
>JADZBY010000364.1 GCA_020851855.1 Anaerolineae bacterium | reverse complement strand
GGGGTGAGGGTCATTCGTTCACTACTGCCCGTACACGTTCTGGTAGCGGTAGTGCAGCTTGGCGATCTCGCTCTTGGCGATGGGCAGCGGCGTGCCGATCTGGAGCGCCAGCCAGACTATCGCCGCGTTGTCCTCGGTCATGACTGCCGCTTTGACCGCCGCCTCGGCGTTCGGGCCGGTGGCGAACACGCCGTGGTTCTGCAGGATGCACGACGGGCTGGTGCTGTCCTTGAGCGCCAGCACGACCTGCTCCCCGATCGCTTCGCCGCCGATCAACGCGAAGCCGCCGCACGGGATCGGCCCGCCGAACTCGTCGCCCATCGCCGTGGTGACGCACGGAATCTCACGCCCGACCGCCGCGAAGGCCGTCGCATAGCGCGAATGGGTGTGCACCACGCCGTACACGTGCGGCATGTGGCGGTAGATGTAACAGTGCGAGGCGGTGTCCGACGAGACTTTGTAGTCGGACTCCACCACGTTGCCATCAATGTCCACCACGCACATGTTCTCCGGCGTCAGGTCTTCAAACTTGATGCCGCTGGGCTTGATGACGACGAGGTTCGTCTCCGGGTCACGGGCGCTGATGTTGCCGCTGGTCCAGGCGACGAGGTTGTTCTTGGGCAATTCCGCATGGAGCGCGCAGACTTCCTCGCGGAGCTTCATGAGCTTGAGCGTTTTGCCGGTCACGCGAGCGCCTCCAGCTTGATCTTCTTCAGGCGCTTCATCACGTCGTTCGCGCCGCGCCCGAAGTAGTCGTACAGGGTCTTGTAGTCGGCGTACAGCTTGTCATAGACCGCCGCATTTTCGGGGATGGGCCGCACCACGTCGTCGCGCAGCTTGCCCATCTTCCCGGCGGCGGCGTGAATGTCCGGGTACACACCGGCGGCGACGGCGGCGTGCATGGCCGAGCCGAGCGCGGGGGCCTGCGCCGAGCCGGCGAGCCGGATGGGCCGCCCGGTCACGTCGCAATAAATCTGGCGCAGCAGGGCGTTCTTTTCCGGCAAGCCGCCCGCCGCGATCAGCTCGTTGACGGGCACGCCGCGCGTCTCGAACGACTCGATGATGACGCGCGTGCCGAACGCCGTGGCCTCGATCAGCGCCCGGTAAATGTCCGGGGCGCGCGTGGCGAGCGTCGCGCCGATGAGCAGGCCGGTCAGGTCCACGTCCACGAGCACCGAGCGGTTGCCGTTCCACCAGTCGAGCGCCAAGAGGCCGTGTTCGCCCACTTTTTGTTTGGCGGCTTCGCGCTCAAGATACTGGTGCAGGTCCATGCCTGCCGCCTGGGCCGCCACGTGGTATTCCGGCGGCACGGCGTTGTTCACGAACCAGGCGAAGATGTCGCCCACGCCGCTCTGGCCCGCCTCGTAGCCGTACAGGCCGGGGATGATGCCGTCCTGCACCACGCCGCACATGCCCTCGACCGTTTGCAGCGTATCGCCGCACACCATGTGGCAAATTGACGTGCCCATGATCATGACCATCTGACCCGTGCCGGTGGCCTTGACCGCCGGGGCGGTGACGTGCGCGTCGACGTTGGCCACGGCGACGGCGATGCCTTCCTTGAGGCCGGTGGCTTTGGCCATTTCCGCCGTCAGGCCGCCCGCGCGGTCGCCAAGCTGGGCAAAGTCGCGCATCATCTTGGTATCGACCACGTCGGCAAAGTCGGGGTGCAGCGCGGCGAAATACTCACGCGGCGGGTACGCGCCGCCCTGGACCATCGCCTTGTAGCCCGCCGTGCAGGCGTTGCGCGTCTCGACGCCGCACATCTGCCAGATCACCCAGTCGGCGGCTTCGATGAAACGATCCGCCGCCCGGTACACGTCCGGCGCTTCGTTCAGGATTTGCAGGGCCTTGCTGAAGAACCACTCCGAGGAAATCTTGCCGCCGTAGCGGTCTAGCCAGTCCTGGCCCATGCGGCGCGCCGTCTCGTTGATCTGGTCGGCTTCCGGCTGGGCGGCGTGGTGTTTCCAGAGCTTGACCCAGGAATGCGGGTTGTCGCGCCATTCGGGCAGGACGCTCAGCGGCGTGCCGTCGGCCTTGACGGGCATCATGGTGCAGGCGGTGAAGTCGATGCCGATGCCGACGACCTCTTCGGGGCGCACGCCGGATTGTTGGAGCACAGCGGGGATGGTCTGCTTCAGGACCTCGATGTAGTCCATCGGGTCTTGAAGCGCCCAGTCCGGCGGGAGCGGCTTGTCGCTGCCGGGCAGGCGCTCGTCGATGACGCCGTTGCCGTAGGTGTGGACGGCGGTGGCGACCTCGCGGCCATCACGCACGTCGACCAGCACGGCGCGGCCTGATTCGGTTCCGAAGTCTATACCCAGGGTGTACATAAGCGGAGTCCTGTTTGCATAAGGGTGGCGCTATTTCACGAGGGGATGTGAACGTTCACGAACAACGCTACTAGCGTACCTTTTTTTGCGGTCGGCGTCAATAGTTTTTGGCGAAGGGATCAGAGCTATTGCGGCAAGATCGGCTGGGAGCGCCCCACGCTGAAGCATGGGGCTGGGCCTACAAAGCCCTTTGGGCTGCACAGTCCGTTTTCAGCCCGCCAGGGCGTCGTAGGTTCAGCCTGGACCTTCAGGTCCGGGCAATGCGATCCGCGCTTAGTTGTGAAACTTCCTCTGTGCGGGGCGTCTGTGATCGCGCCTGAGACGATTGCCCTGGTCTCCATTGCCTCTCGGCGCGACCTTGTGTACAGTGAACAGCGTATGCAGGTGACGGATGTGGAGTGACTGACCATGCCCTACGAATACCGCCTGTTGACGGTGACGCCGGATGACTGGGACGATCTTCAGCGGCTGATCGATGACCTGGCGCGCGCCGGCTTCCGTTACCGCGACTCGCTGCGTCGCGACGCCGACCGCGCCGTGCTGGTCTTTGAGCGGGAAGCCGCCGCGCCCTCAGCGGACGCCTGGGCGGCGGCGCGCACGATGATGGAGCGCAAACCTGCCCGCCCGGAACGTCCCAAAGCGCCGCCCGAAGGGCCAAAGTATCCGGTAGAGGAAGAGTAAAAGCCAGCAATCACCAGATGACCTGTAGTCCGGAATGATGAATCTTTTCGTCCCGACTGATAACGGGTACACCCAGAAGAAGGGCCGAGGCTGCGATGATACGGTCGGGGAGGTCCGGCACTTTCACCGCATCAACCCGCGCCATCATTCGCGCAGTTTCGAGGTCGAGCGGCAATTCTACGAGGACACTGGCCACATCGCGCAAAGCCGCCGCCAGCCGGCTGAGGCTTTCAGCGGCGATTCTGCCCTTCTCAATAAGGTAGACCATTTCGACCAACGTGATGGCGGATACGCCAATCTGATCACCCGTCGCTGCCGCATCCTCAACCGCTTGTTTGGCGGCGGGTGACAGGCGCTCATCGGCATGCAGATACCAGATGACCGCATGTGTGTCGGCCACTGCCACGATCATCACGCGATATCCTCACGCGGGAAACCGCGTAGCATTTCCCGCCGCACGTCGTCGATGTCTTGCGCGGACGGCCCCGGCCCCAGGTCAGCATTCAAGCCGTACAGCGAGCGCTTCGGCGCTTTCTTCTCAACCAGCAGCGACGCCTTGATTTGCGCGCTCAGCCATTCCAGCAAGCGCACCTGATCGATTAGCTCAAGTGCTTCGGCCTGTTCCGCCACATCTTCCCAGGACGGCGCTCGATCATTCATCGCACCACCTCGCGCAACCATCTTCGAGCATATGATCGCATATCCCTGGGCCAAGATCAAACAGGACAAGTGCGCCGCGCCGGGCAATTGCGTCAAACTCCCCCCTTGCCCGGCGCGCCATCCCTGTGATAGACTGTGCCGCATGATGTACTTCAGCGGTCAGCACGTCTTCTCCCTGTGCCGGATGGCGTCCGGCGGCGCGCATCCTGGGAAGGGGTGCGCCTGCTGACCGGACGGATGTGTAACTAACACAGTAAGTCAAGCGGCTGTGAGCGGGCGTTCACAGCCGCTTTTTGATTCCAGACTGCCGACGTTCTACTGTATTTCGGGTAATGAGGGGAGCCATGCACATCATCCAGATTGACCGCCTGACGATCAACCATGCCGGGCGTGAGATTTTCCGCGACCTGTCCTGGGCCATCGGCGACCGCGACCGCGTGGGCCTTGTCGGGCCGAACGGCGTCGGCAAGTCCAGCTTGTTCCGCGCCATCATGGGCCTTGTCACGCCCGATTCCGGCGCGATCACCCGGATGCGCGGCGTGCGGGTCGGCTACCTGCCGCAGGAAGTCGTCCTGCCGCCCGGCGCGCTCCTGGACGCCGCCTTTTCTATGCCGCCGGAGCTGGCCGAGGTCGAAACCCAGCTGGCGCGCGTCGAGGCCGAGCTTGGCAAGCCGGAAGTCTATGGCGACCCGGACCGGCTGGCGCGCTGGCTGGCCAGGCAAGAGAAAGCGCTGGCCGAGTATGACCACCTGGGCGGCGCGCGGCACGCCGGGCGCGTCCAGGACACACTGGCGCGGCTGGGCTTTGCGCCGGACGACCTCACGCTCGATACGTCCGTGCTGAGCGGCGGGCAGAAGAAGCTGGTCGCGCTGGCGAGATTGATCCTTGAACAGCCGCACGTACTGCTTCTCGATGAGCCGGATAACCATCTCGACCTGGCCGCCAAAGCCCGCCTCGAATCGCTCGTGCGCGACTATCCCGGCGCGGTGGTCATCATCTCGCACGACCGCTACCTGCTCGACGAGGTAGTGACGCACATCGCGGAGATGGACGGTGGCAAGCTGACGGTGTATACCGGCAATTACTCGGCCTACGCCACCGAGCGCGAACTGCGCCGCCTTCGCCAGCAGCAGAGCTACGTCGCGCAGCAGAAGGAAATCGCGCGCATCGAAGAGGCCATCGCCCGCTTCGAGCACTGGGCGCGCATCGTGGTCAATGAGCGGCACATCAAACAGGCGCGCAGCCGCCGCAAGATGCTCGAACGTATGGAAGCGAACGGCGAGATCATCGAGAAGGTGCGGGAAGCGCGCACGATGGACCTGCAACTGAACGGTTGGCGCGGCAGCACGAAGATGCTGGAGATCACGGACCTGAGCATGGGCTTTGATCGCGACCTGCTCTTCCTCGGCCTCGGCCTGCTGGTGCGGCACGGCGAGCGCGTGGGCCTGATCGGGCCAAATGGCGCGGGCAAGTCGGTGCTGTTCCGGCTGATCCTGGGCGAGCTGGAGCCGCTGGACGGGCGCATCAAGATCGGCCCCAGCGCGCGCATCGGCTATTACGCACAGGAACACCAGACGCTCGCCGCCTGGCTGGACCGGACGCCCGTGGAGCGTGTGCGGGACATGAGGCCGATGACCGAGGGCGAGGCGGTGGCGTTCCTGGGCAAGTTCCTGTTCAGCTACGATCACTGCCGCCAGCCCATCGGCACGCTGAGCGGCGGCGAGCGCAGCCGGTTGCAGTTCGCCACCCTGATGCTTTCCCAGCCCAACCTGCTCTTGCTGGACGAGCCGACCAACAACCTGGACATTCCGAGCGTCGAGGCGCTAGAGGGCGCGCTGGACGGCTTCGAGGGCGCGATGCTGGTCATCTCGCACGACCGCTATTTCCTCGACAAGATGGTGGATCGCATCGTGGAGCTTGACCAGGGCGCGTTCACCGAGGTCATGGGCGGGTACACGGATTACCTGGCGGGGAGAGGGAACCCTCACCCCTGACTCCTCGCCATGAGGGCGAGGCACGTACGCCTGACGGACAACGCAGGCGTTGTCCCTACGCGACGGGTGTGTAGGGACGAGGCCTGCCTCGTCCGCCCGTGCCTCGTCCGCCATGCACAGGGCACGTCCACCCCGATCACCCGTCGCGCCCGGCGATCTTGCGAATCCAGGGCAGATGTTCATGGTAATGGCCCAGGCTGTTGCCTACGATGTACGCATAGGCGGGCTGTGCGCCGCCGCCGCCCGCTTCGGCAGGCAAAAACGCGCTCTGCGGGCGGCTCAATTCCTCGTCCGAGAGCGGCTCCAGGAGCGCGAGAAGCTCGGCGTGGGCCTGGTTGAGCATGGCGCGGGCGGCGGCTGGCGTAAGGCCCGCGTTCGCCTTCTGGATGGCGTCGTTGATGTCGTCCTCATCGCCCGCGCGCCACAGTGAGGCCGGAATGCCCAGCCCGTCATAGCGCGGCTTGCCCCGCAACATCTGGCTTGCCGAGCGCTCCCAGGCGGCGATGTGCGTCAGGTGGTCGCACACGGTCCAGCCGTGGGAATCCGTCGGGCCGGTCATTTCCTCGTCGGTCAGCGAGTCCAGCAACGCATTCAGCGCGTCCCAGCGCCGGTGCATCGCGTCCATCATGCTCGTCTTGTCGCGGATATTGTCTTCCATCGTCGTCTCCACCCGTTTCACACCACACTCAGGCGCTACCCTCGGCTTTATGATAGGTCCGCGCCCGGTCATACGCAATTTCGAGGCCGAGAATGCACAGCATGAGCCAGGCGAGGCCGAGCAGAATCCCGGCGGCCACGTCGCTGAAATAGTGCACGCCCAGGTACAGGCGGCTGAAGGCGACCAGGCCGATCAGCATCGCGGCCCCGGCGATGATGAAGAAGCGCAGCGCCGGATGGGCGGTGTTGCGCACGAGCAGGTACGCAAACAGGCCGTATACGATGGCCGAAAACATGGCGTGGCCGCTGGGGAAGCTGTAGAACATGGCGGTGATCAGCGGCGCGTCGAAGACCGGGCGCGGGCGCACAAACACCGCCTTGCTGACTGTGTTGATGACGACGCCGCCGGTCCAGGTGACGATCAGCATGGCCAATAACAGCCAGCGCCGCCGCAAGAGCAGCGCCACGCCCGCAACCGCCAGCAGCACCCACAAGACCTGCAGACCGAACAGCGTGATGGCGCGCATGGCGGCGATCAGGCCCGGCGTCGCGCCCACGTGGAGCGCGGTGGCCAGCGCCGTATCAAATTCCACCATGCTGCCCTCGGAGCGCACCGCCGCCGCGAGCAGCGCGAATCCGATCAGGCAGATGACCATCACGGCAAAAACCGCCCGGCGTGCATTGCGCGATGCACGTGACGGGCGTGACGGGCGTGACGGATGGGTCGGATCGTGTGCCAGAGCCTGCATGAGTTACATCCCTCGTGTGGCGAACATAGCGTAACACAACTCCCTGAATGATGTCTGAAAATGCCCCTGATCGCAGAATTCCTATTTATACTCCCGGATTCGCCCCGCCCGCTTCCCCTTGACATAAACTATTCACCGGGTGTATAGTTTTCTCTGTGGAAACCTAGCCACCCGGTGTATAGCAGATTATGTCGGTCAAACACGCCCTGCTCGCTTTGCTCTTCCAGCGGCCCATGCACGGCTACGAGCTTGGAAAACAGCTCCGGCTGGCCGTGAACGCCGAGTGGGACGTGAAACCAGGCCAGATCGCCAGCACGCTGACGCGGCTCAAAGAGGCGAATCTGGTCGATTTTCGGCTGGAAGAAGCGGACGACGCGCCCGACCGCAAGGTGTACTTCATCACCGAGGACGGGCGGCGCGAGCTGGAGACGTGGTATCTGACGCCCGAAGTGCGCGATTACCGGCTGGGCGACACGTTTTACATCAAGCTCGTGTTGAGCCTGACCGGCGCGCCGGT
>JADZBY010000363.1 GCA_020851855.1 Anaerolineae bacterium | reverse complement strand
GCCCGCGCCTGCCCGCGCCGCCGCAGTGGTTAGATTCGCCTGCCGGATGTACACTGAGCCGGACGCCCTTCGATGGCGGCCTGTTCGTTTGACTCTGCCGTACTGGAAGGATGCCGGGAATGCTGACCACCGTCGAAAAAATCCTGTTTGTCGTTTTCGCCATCCTCTCGCTGGGCCTTGCCGCGCGCGCCTTTTTGCACATGGCGCGCTCGATTCAGCGCGGCGAAGGCAACTTGCACCTGGATCGGCTCGTTGCCCGCGCCCTGCGCGCCCTGTGGATCTATGTCTCGCAACAGACGACGCTGCGTCGCCGCCCGCTGGTCAGCCTGCTGCACCTGGGCGTCGTGTGGGGCTTCACCTACTATTTCCTGATCAACTTTGGCGACGTTTTGGAAGGCTTTTTTGGCGGCTTCAAGTTCCTGGGCAGCGCCGGACCGCTGGCCAGCGCCTACCGGCTGGTGGGCGACGTGCTCAGCGTGGCGGTGATCGCCGGCGTGGCCTTTTTCCTGGTGCGCCGCTTCCTGGTGCGCGACCCGGCGCTCACGTATCACGACAACGTGCTGCTTCATCCGCGCGTGGTCAAGGGCGAAATCCGCCGCGACTCGCTGCTCGTCGGCCTGTTCATCCTGCTGCACGTCGGGGCGCGCTTCCTGGGCCAGTCCACACAGCTCGCGCTGGGCGTGCACAACGGCGAGATCGTCGGCGTCGGGCCGCAGCCGTTCGCCGGGGCGGCGGCGGGGCTGTGGGGCGGGCTGAACGCCGATACGCTCGTGGTGCTCGATCACGTCTTCTGGTGGGTGGCGCTAGGCGGCATCCTGGCCTTCATCCCGTACTTCCCGTACTCCAAACACGCCCACCTGTTCATGGCCCCGCTCAACTTCCTGAGCAAGCCGGACCGCACCTCGCTCGGCGAGATGGAAAAAGAAGATTTCGAGGACGAGAGCAAAGAGCAATTTGGCGCGGCCAAGCTGGAGCACCTGCCCAAGACGCACCTGTTCGACGCCTTCGCCTGCATCATGTGCAACCGCTGCCAGGACGTATGCCCGGCGTACCTGACCGGCAAAGAGCTGTCGCCGTCGGCGTGGGTTATCAACAAACGCTTCCTGATCAAAGAGCGCATGGCCGATTTTGCGGCGGGCAAGGATAGCGAAATCCCGCTCGTGGGCAGCGCCATCTCCGAATCGGCGGTGTGGGCCTGTACGGCGTGCGGTGCGTGCATTGACGTGTGCCCTGTCGGCAACGAGCCGATGCTGGACATCCTCGACCTGCGCCGCGACCGTGTGCTGGTCCAGGCCGATTTCCCCGCCGACCTGCGCAACGCCTTCAACGGCATGGAGCGGCAGGGCAACCCGTGGCAGATCAACGAGAGCCGCATGAAATGGGCCGATGGGCTGGACGTGCCGACCGTCGAAGAAAAGCCCGATTTTGACGTGCTGTACTGGGTGGGCTGCGCCGCCAGCTTCGAGCCGCGCGCCCAGCAGGTCGCCCGCAGTTTCGTGAGCCTGATGCGCACCGCAGGCGTCAATTTCGCCGTGTTGGGCGAGCAGGAAACGTGTACCGGCGACACGGCGCGCCGCGCCGGGCGCGAAGACCTGTACGTGGCGATGGCCGAGGCGAATGTCGAATTGCTGAACAGCATTCAGCCCAAGCGCATCGTCGCCACCTGCCCGCACTGCCTGCACAACCTGGGCAAGGAATATCACCAGTTCGGCGGCAATTACACCGTCATCCACCACACGGAGCTGATCGCGGAACTGATGGCCGAAGGACGCCTGCCCGCCAGCGCCGCGCCCGTGCCGCAGAGCAACGTCACCTTCCACGATCCGTGTTACCTGGGCCGCCACAACGGCATCCTGGACGCGCCGCGCGACGCCTTGAGCAAGGGCCTGGGCGTGCAGATCACCGAGATGCCGCGCACCGGGCGCAATTCGTTCTGCTGCGGGGCAGGCGGCGCGCAGTTTTGGAAGGAAGAAGAGCACGGCGCGGCCCGCGTGAACCATACGCGCTATGCCGAGGCGAAGGATACCGGCGCACAAACGCTGGCCGTGGGCTGCCCGTTCTGCCTGAAGATGTTCAGCGATGCCAGCGGCGACGTGGCGGGCGGCCCGGCGGTCAAGGACGTGGCCGAGCTGATCGCCGAGCGGTTGGCAGGCGGCCACCCCGGCGCACGTGAAGCGTAGTAAGGCGATGCCCAGGAGTTGCGGGCGGCTCGCGAGCCGCCCCTACGATAACGCCGCATCCACCGGCACAACACACACTACGCCATCGGTAGGGGCGCGTCGCGACGCGCCCGCATCAAATGGCCCATCGGCTTATCCATCTCCATGACTCGCCGCGCCTTCCTGCTGCTCGCCACGCTGATCCTGCTCGGCGGCGCGTTCTTGCGGCTGGCGGGGCTGCATGACTACCCGCCCGGCCTGCACTACGACGAAGCCGCCGACATGCTTTTGAGCCGGGACATCGCCTGGTACGGCTTCCGGCCCTTTCCCGTCGTCGCCGCTTATTCGGGACGCGAGGCGCTCTTCTATTACGTCGCCGCGCCGCTCGTCCGCCTGATGAGCGCCGATCCGCACGCGCCGCCGGTGCTGGCTACCCGCCTGACCAGCGCCTTGCTCGGCATCCTGACCATCGCCGTGACCATCGCGCTGGGCCGGGCGATGTTCCGGGGCCACCGCCGCGCCGCCCTCATCGCGCTGCTGGCCGGGGCGTGGCTGGCGATGAACGGCCCGCAGGTGTGGCTGATGCGGCAGGGCTTCCGCACCAGCCCGCAGCCGCTCCTGGAAGCGCTGGCGCTGTGGATGCTCTTCGCCGCGCTCCGGCGGCCTGCCGGGCGGCGCTGGCTGCTGCCCGCGATATTGGGCGGCCTGTTCGCCGGGCTGGCGCTGTACGTGTATATGGCGGCGCGCATTTTCCCCGTCTGGCTGGCGCTTCTCTTGGCGCTGTACGTCATGCTGGAACGCCGCGCGGTGCTCTCCCGCCTGCGCCGCGCCGCGACGTTCGCGCTGGCGATGGCCGTCACCGGGACGCCCATCGGGATTTATTACCTGCAACATCCCGATGTGCTCTTTGACCGGCTGGCGCAGGTCGGGCCGTCGGGCGGCACGTTGACGCTGGCGCAGAGCGTGCAGGCGCACCTGGAGATGTTCTTCCTCAAGGGCGATCCGCTG